>JAYSFH010000365.1:0-4489 GCA_041913405.1 Dongia sp.
ACCAACTGAGGCCTGAGCGTCTCGAGTCAGAAACACCCGGCCGGACGCTTCCGGCCGGGTGTTTCTTTTTCCGGCGGGAATAGCCGCCCGGTCGAATCGTTTTGACGGCAGCCGCTCGGACCATCCGGCGGCCTCTAAGCGATTGGCGGACCGAGGATTTTCTGATGATTTGCATCAAATACCATCGATCCGGCCGGATTTCGGGCCGAACCCGGATCGCCCGTTGAGCCCGGCCGCCATGAACGCAAAACCGCGCCATTCGGGAACAGAAGCTCACAGCCGGTTGTTAGCCGAATCTGGAAGCGCCCTTTACCCCTCCTTGAGGAAAACCGACAATAGTCTCAGCGCGCTGCTGAGGCGGGGAATAAGGGTCTACACTGGTCGTTCTATGAGCGAAAAGCCGGAGACGAATGCCGCCAAATTCGATCGCAACGACGCGCGGTCGCAGATGGGTCGCGACATCGTGGCATTGCTCCCCAGATTGCGCCGGTTTGCCGCCGGACTCACCGGGTCGGTGCAGGAAGGCGACGATGTCGTGCAGACAGCGTGTCTGCGGGCTCTGGAACGGTACCACCAATGGGAACCGGGGACCCGCTTGGACAGCTGGATGTTCCGCATCATCCGAAACCTCTGGCTGGACCGCGGCAAGTCCGCGTGGAACCGGCTGGTGCGAAGCGACCCCGAGGCGTTGGTGGAGATCGCCGACCATTCGCTCGGTCGCGAGATCGAGGTGCGCGACGAGTTGGCTGCCGCGCGGGCCGCGATCGCCGGACTGCCCGAGGCCCAGCGCGAGGTGCTGCTCCTGGTGACGGTGGAAGGTTTGACCTACGAGGCCGCCGCCGATGTGTTGGGCGTGCCTTTGGGCACGGTGATGAGCAGGTTGGCGCGAGCGCGTGTCGCCGTCGCCCGCCAGGTGCGCGGTGAGCAGGGCGAGCCGGCGGTGGAGCCGGACGCCGCCGCCGCAAAGCGCCGCAGTTGAAGGATTAGGGAACGGATTATGCAGTCGGACGACCGGCCCCATGACGAACGGAATGAAGGCGACATCGATGCCGCCGAGGAGGAGCGCATGATCCGAATCATGCAGTATTGCGACGGCGTGTTGCCGTCGCGCGAGGCGGCTGCGGTCGCCGAGGAGATCGCCCGCGATCCGCATGCCGCGCGGCTGGCAGCCGAGATGTCGGCCGGCGCCGAAGCGGCGCGCGCTGCCTGGAAGTTCGATTCCGGCCCGGTGCCGTTCGAGTTGGCGCGGCGCGTGACGCAGACGGCGCGGGAACCCGTGCGTCGCAAGCTTGTCGCCGCATCGGTGGTCGATTGGCGGATCGCGGCGTCGCTGGTGGTCGGCGTCGGGCTCGGCATGCTGGGTCTCCTGATGGCACAGCAAGGCGGCGACCAGGGCCTGCGCCTTGCCGGATCCGAGCGAATCCAGGCAGGCACCGCCGCGGCCACCGATCCCTCGTGGCAGCCGGCACTGATGACCGCGCTCGCCAAGGATCCCGAGACTACGAGCGTCAGCTTCGGCGCCTCCGGCACCGAGAACACGGTCCGCGTCGCGCGCTGGTTCGACACCGAGACCGGCCTGCGCTGCGCCGAGTTCGCCAAGGCGGCCGGCGGCGCGGTCACTGCCGGCGGCATCGCCTGCAAGAAGCCAGGCGGCGGTTGGGACGTGATCGAACAGGCGAAATGAAGCGCCGCCGGCCCACTTCTCTCTCGGTCCTGATGACCGCCGTCGCGATCGTCGCGGCGGCGGCGCTGCTTTCCGCAACCGTCGCGCCGCAGCACTTCGCTTATGCCGATCCCGGCGGCAACGGGAAGGGCAATGGCAATGGCGGCGCCAACGGCAATGGCGGCAACAGCGGCAACAACGGCGGCGGCAACGGCAACGGCGGAGGCAACGGCAACAGCGGCGGCAACGGGAGCGGTAACGGCAACGGTAACGGCAACGGCAATGCCAACGGGCTCGGCAACGGCACCAACGGCAACGGCAATGCCTTCGGTCACGCCAAGGCGAAGGGTAAAGTCGATGCCGAAGCCGCGCCGGAAGACAGCGCCGTCGCCACCGCAACCACCGGCGCCTTGCCCGGGGATCGCAAGCCGGGCAGCGGCGACCGCATTATTCGCAATGAAGTCGTCGTCACCAACCCGAGCCCGGCGCTCAGCGCCTTCGCGCGGGCCAGCGGATTCCAGGTCGCGAGCAACGAGACCTTGCCGGCGCTTGGAATGGAAGTCGCACGATTGCAGGTCCCGGAAGGACTGACCGCGACGCAGGCCCGTGACCTGCTGGCCGGACAATTCCCCGACGCGATCGTCGACTACAACCATCTCTACGAGCCGCAGGCCAGCCTCACGCTGCCCTCCGCCGATTATGCCGAGAAGGCGGTGGGCTGGAGCGCGGGCCTTCGGGACTGCAGCGTCGCGGCGAAACTGGGCTTGATCGACACCGACGTCGATTGGTCCCTGCCTATTCTCGGCGGCGCGAATAAGCAAGCCGCCAGCTTCCTGGAAAGTGGGCTCGATGCGGCGCCGTCGCAGCATGGCACTGGCATCGCGACCTTGCTCGTCGGGCAGAACGGATTCGGTCTCATGCCGGGTGCGGCGCTTTACTCAGCCGGAATCTTCGGCGTGGACAGCGCCGGCGAACCGGTGGCCTCGGCCACCAGCTTCGCCTCGGCGCTGAACTGGCTGATCGCCAACAAGGTCGCCACGGTCAATGTCAGCCTGAGTGGACCGCCCGACCGGCTGATGGAGCTCGCGGTCAAGCGCGCGCAGCAGCGCGGCGTCGAGCTGGTTGCCGCCGTCGGCAACGACGGCACGACCGATGTGCCGCGCTTCCCCGCGGCGTATGACGGGGTGATCGGCGTGACCGCGGTCGATCAGTCGGGCCAGGTCTTCGATGGCGCCAACCGCGGCAACTTCGTGGCGCTCTCGGCGCCCGGCGTCGACCTGTTCCTTCCGGGTCAGCCGAGCGGCGGCGGCGCAAGCGACCGCCTGGTGACCGGCACTTCCTTCGCCGTGCCCTATGTGACCGCGGCGCTGGTGAGCTACGGCAACGACCCCAGGCGGATGTTCGCCGACGCGCGCGACCTCGGCGCGCCCGGTCCCGATCCGGTCTTCGGGCGCGGCCTGGTGCAGGGCCCGCAGGTCTGCATGAGCGCAGCCTCGGCCGACTGAAGCGCGCAATCGCGATAAAGTTCCATCAAATCGCCCACTTAATTACCTCGGCCCCGCGGAATATCCGGCTACTCACATCGTTCTTTGCAAGGACACGTCGGCCACGCCCCGGAGTTTAGGCCTCGACGGCAGGCGACCTCTTTGAATGGAACAGGAGTCGGAACAATGATCCTCCCCAGCCAGACCTCTTCGCTTGAACCGCGGCGCTTCGGCCGCGTCGCGCTGACCGCTCTGGTCATCGGCTTCGGCGTGGCAGCCGTTTCGGCTCTGCCGCTCGCCGATGTCGCCTTCGCCGAAAAGGGCGGCAACGGCAAAGGCGGCGGTGGCGGCAATGGCGGAGGCCATGGCGGCGGGAACGGCGGCGGCCAGGGCCATGGCGGCGGCAACGCCGGCGGCAACGGCCAGGGTCATGGCCAGAGCGGCTCCGGCAACAGCGCCAAGGCCGGCCCATCGGGAGAAGCGAGCGACGATCAAACCGCCGATGTCGATGGTGACGCGACCGACGACGGTTCGTTGAACCCGAACAACCTCGGCAAGCTCAACGGCTTCTTCCACGCTTCACCGAACGCGCTCGCCAATGCCTCGCCGAACTCGGCGATCGGTAAGATCAGCCAGACCTTCCGCGACGCGCTCTCCGATTTCGCGGCAGCCAACCAGGATGACGGGTCGACCGACGGTTCAGGGGACGGCACCGGAACCGGCGAGACGCCGCCGACTGGTCCGTCGGTCGAGGATCTCGGCGCCATCCTGGCCGGCGCGACCAACAAGCCGGTCACCGGGGCGCAGGTCGAGGCGATCATCGATCGCCTGGCCGAGCAGAACCCGGACGACGATGCGCTCAACGAGCTCGCCGACAACCCCGATGACGAGACCGCCCAGGACATCGCCGATGCGGCCAATGCGGCGAAGTCGGGTGAACCCGTCGAGGAAACGGGTGACGGCACCGATGGCAGCACCGATACCTCCACCGACGGGACGAGCACGGACGAGACGCCGGTGACCGCGACGAACTAGGTCGCACATTTCAGAACAGAGTCTATCGTCTCGGGGACGAAGCACAGACGCTTCGTCCCCGTTTTTTTCGGGCCACCTTCCGCGGTCCGGATAGGCCCGGCCGGTCCGCCGATTCTTTAGAAAGTCGCGCCGATATGCCAGGGCGCGAACTCATCCTCGCCGTAGCCGAGCTCTTCGCTCTTGCTCTGCTTGCCTGAAGCGACGTCGAGCAGCAGCTTGAACACCCGCTCGCCCATCTCCTCGACGCTGGCGCCGCCGACCAGGATCTCGCCGCAATTGATGTCCATGTCCTCGGACATGCGGGTGT
>JAYSFH010000366.1:0-4489 GCA_041913405.1 Dongia sp.
GCGTCGCCATCTGCGCCGGGATCACCAGGTCGCCCTCGTTCTCTCGGTCCTCGTCATCGACCAGCACGAACATGCGTCCCTGCTTGGCCTCTTCGATGAGCTCGGCCGTCGTCGATTTGAACTGTTCGAAACTCACTGCGAATCCTTGCCTAGAAGGCGCGCAACATATCGCGCCACCTGGTCGATTTCCAGGTTCACGGCAGAATCGGCCTGGGCTGCGCCGAGATTGGTAACCTCTTGGGTTATCGGGATAATATTGACGCCGAAGGTCGTGTCGGTAACCTCGTTGACGGTGAGGGAGATGCCATCGACCGCGATCGAACCCTTGGAAGCGATGAAGCGCATCAGGGGCTTGGGCCCCTCGAAGGTGATGCGGATGCTGCCGCCGTCCGGGCGCATTTCGGCGATCCGGCCGACCCCGTCCACATGGCCGCTGACCAGATGGCCGCCGAGCTCGTCGCCGACCTTGAGGGCGCGCTCGAGGTTCACCCGGGTGCCGACCTGCCAGCTGCCCAGCGTGGTCACCGAGAGGGTCTCCTTGCTGACCTCGAAGGCCATCCAGTTCGGGCCCTTCTCCACCACCGAGAGGCAGCAGCCGTTGCAGCAGACCGAGGCGCCCAGCGCGATCTCGGCCACCGGATAGGCGGTCTCGATCTCGAGGCGGGTCACCGGTCCCGGCGTGATCCGCCGCACCGTGCCCAGGTCCGTCACGATTCCCGTAAACATGCTTTTTATTCAGGACTTTAAGAGGATTTCTTCCGGTAGATCTCGACCGTGTCGGCACCGGCGGCGAAGAGCGCCGTGCGTTCGAACCGGTTCATGTGCTCAGGGCTATCCAAGCCGATTTCGGCGATCGACGCCAGCCCATCCCCGCCGATCACCCCGGGCGCCCGAAACCAGTGGATCCGGTCCACCAGGCCCGCCTTCAGATAGGCCGCGGCAACCGCCGCGCCGCCTTCGATCAGGACGCGGGTGAGGCCGAACTCGCCCAGCGCCGCCATGACGTAGGGCGGGTGCGGATGACCCTGCTCGTCGGTGATGACGGCGAGAACTTCGACACCGGCTTCCTTGTAGGGCTGGTGCTGTTGCTTGCGGCCGCGCCCGGTCACCAGCACGGTGCGGACCTTGCCAGCGCTCTGCACGAGCTTGCTGGAGAGCGGCATGCGAATTCGGCCGTCCAGGATGACCCGCACCGGCGACCGGTCTTCTAGACCGGGCAAGCGGCAGGTCAGCTCCGGATCGTCGGCCAGCACGGTGCCACTACCGACCAGGATCGCGTCATGGGTCGCGCGCAGCCGATGGCCATGGGCGCGCGCGAGCTCGCCGGTGATCCATTTGCTGTCGCCGCTCCTGGTCGCGATGCGGCCGTCGAGGCTGGAGGCGATCTTCAGGGTCACCATCGGCCGGTGCTCACGCACCCGGGTGAGGAAGCCGAGGTTCGTTTCCTCCGCTTCGTTGCCGAGCAGGCCTACCTCGACTTCGATCCCGGCATCCTGCAGGCGCTGAATGCCGCGACCGTTCACCTCCGGATAGGGATCCTTGAGCGCGACGACGCAGCGGTTGATGCCGGCTTCGACCAGGGCATCGGCGCAAGGCGGCGTCTTGCCGTGGTGCGAGCATGGCTCGAGCGTGACATAGGCGGTGCCGCCGCGTGCCGCCTCACCCGCCATGCGCAAGGCTTCGGTCTCGGCATGCGGCCTGCCACCGGGCTGGGTCCAGCCACGGCCGACGACATATCCGGCCACGTCGGTGATGACGCAGCCGACGGCGGGATTGGGCGCCACGCGCCCCAGGCCGCGCTCCGCCAGCAGGAGCGCGTGACGCATGTGCTCGATGTCGAGAGCTTTATTCGTTGCCGTCGCCAAGCTTGTCGACGAAGGCCTCGAAATCCTTCGCCTCGCGGAAGTTCCGGTAGACCGAGGCGAACCGGACGAAGGCGACTTTGTCGAGATTGGAGAGCGCGTCCATCACCGCCTCGCCGATGGCGTTGCTGCTGACCTCGTTCTCGCCCGAGCTCTCCAGTCGCCGCACGATGCCGTTCACCACCCGATCCAGCCGCTCGCTGTCCACCGGACGCTTGCGGAGCGAGATCTGCATCGAGCGCATCAGCTTCTCGCGGTCGAAGGGCTCGCGCTGGCCGTTGCTCTTCACCACCGTCAATTCGCGCAGCTGCACGCGTTCGAAGGTGGTGAAGCGCGCGCCGCAATTGGTGCATTGGCGGCGCCGGCGGATCGCGGCGTTGTCGTCGGTCGGCCGTGAATCCTTGACCTGGGTATCCTCGTTACCGCAGAACGGACAACGCATCGTCTCCCCTCAATTCCCCGTATTCGCCCCTAGCTGTAGATCGGGAAGCGCTTGCAGAGCGCACTCACTTCCTTGCGGACTTCCTGCTCGACAGCGCCGTTGTTCTGCGGGTTCGCCGCCAGCGCATCCAGCACCTTCACGATCATCTCGCCCACCTGCTTGAACTCCGCGGTGCCGAAGCCGCGGGTGGTCGCGGCCGGCGTGCCGAGACGGATGCCCGAGGTGATGGTCGGCTTCTCGGTGTCGAACGGGATGCCGTTCTTGTTGCAGGTCATGCCGGCATGCTCGAGGCTCGCCTCGGAGATCTTGCCGTTCAGCTTCTTCGGCCGCAGGTCGACCAGCATCAGGTGGTTGTCGGTGCCGCCCGTGGTGATCGCGAAACCGCCGTCGATGATGGTCTTGGCCAGCACCTTGGCGTTGTCGATCACCTGCTGCGAATAGACCTTGAACTCAGGCTTCAGCGCCTCGCCGAAGGCCACCGCCTTGGCGGCGATCACATGCATGAGCGGACCGCCCTGGAGGCCGGGGAAGATCGCCGAGTTGATCTTCTTGCCGAGTTCCTCGTCCATCGAGAGGATCATGCCGCCGCGCGGACCGCGCAAAGTCTTGTGCGTGGTCGTGGTCGCGACATGGGCATGCGGGAACGGGCTCGGGTGCACGCCCGCGGCGACCAGGCCGGCGAAATGCGCCATGTCGACGAAGAAGATCGCACCGACCGCATCGGCGATCTTGCGGAAGCGGGCAAAGTCCCAGAAGCGCGGATAGGCGGAGCCGCCGGCCAGGATCAGCTTCGGCTTGGTCTCATGCGCCAGCTTCTCGACCTCGTCCATGTCGATGGTCAGGGTCTCCGGGTTCACGGTGTAGGGCACCGGCTTGAACCACTTGCCCGACTGGTTGGCGGGCGAGCCGTGGGTCAGGTGACCGCCGGCCGCGAGGTTCAATCCCATGAAGGTGTCGCCGGGCTGCAGCAGCGCCATGAACACGCCCTGGTTCGCCTGCGCGCCGGAATGCGGCTGCACATTGGCGAAGTTGCAGTTGAACAGCTTCTTGGCGCGCTCGATTGCCAGCGCCTCGGCGACGTCCACGTATTCGCAGCCGCCGTAGTAGCGCCGGCCGGGATAGCCCTCGGCATACTTGTTGGTCAGCACCGAGCCCTGCGCCTCCAGGACGGCGCGGGAGACGACGTTCTCGCTGGCGATCAGCTCGATCTGATCCTGCTGGCGGTGCAGTTCCTCCCCGATCGACTTGAACAGCTCGGGGTCCTGATCCTTGAGCGAGGCGGTGAAAAATCCGGGCATCGGCTTGTAGGCGTTCATCGGTTCATCCTCGTATTGCGACAAGCGCGCAGCTTGTCACCCCAGTTTCGCGACACGGTTTTGGTGGCGCCCACCTTCGAAATCTGTCTCCAAAAACACCCGCAAGCAGTCTTTTGCGACATCGAGCCCGATGATCCTGGCGCCCAGGCAGAGCACGTTGGCGTTGTTGTGGAGGCGGGTCAGCCGCGCGGTCGTGGCGTCATGGACGACGCCGGCGCGGATGTGGCGGTGCCGGTTGGCGGCCAACGAGATCCCGATCCCGGTGCCGCAGACCAGCACGCCCCGCTTCGCCTTGTCCTCGGCCAGCGCGCTGGCGAGCTTCCCGGCAAAGTCGGGGTAATCGACGGAGGCGGAACCCTGGGTCCCGAGGTCCAGCGGCGAAAATCCGAGCTCTTCCAGGGTGCCTTTGAGGGCCTCCTTGAGCTCGAAACCAGCATGGTCGCTGGCAATCGCGATGGTTTCCCGGTTTCCCGTCATTTCCGCCCGGCCGCCTAGGGTTGATCGGGGCCTGGGGCTGCCCCGTATGCCCCGGGCCTGGGGGGCCAGAACCCGGAAGGCGCATACCATATCTCCGGCTAGCGTCCGGCAACAACCACAAACTAAGGGATGAGCCTCGGTCTTATGACGGATCCGCGCCCGGCGTTAACCGGCCGGAATTGCGGCGATTTCACTCCGCCCGGAATGTCCCGCCGCCCCAAATGAACCAGGCGAAGCGCTGCCGGGTGATATCGCCCTTGGCGTCCCAGGAAAGATCCCCGATCACCGTCGGCACGGTGTTCTTCCGGAGCCAGGCCGCCATGAGCTTGCCGTCGGTCGAGCCAGTCGCCGTCGCCGCGGCGGCGAAGGCCTGAACCGCGGCATAGGCATTC
>JAYSFH010000367.1:0-4483 GCA_041913405.1 Dongia sp.
CGACCTCCGTGCGCGGCTCGCGGCCCGGCAGCGCCTTGATCCTGGCAACGAGCTCCGCGGCGGAGAGCGGGACCGGCGCCAGCACGAGGTCGACCTTGGCGGTGCAGAGACCGGGCGCACAGGCCAGCGCATCGCTGCCGGTCGGACTGCGCGTCATTTCCGTGAAGTCGACGAAATCGACGGCCACCGGCGGCGCCAGCAGGCGAATCGTCACGACCGCACCGGCGATCAAGCCGGTCAGGACGATGAGGATGCTGCCCGCGATGCGGGTCCAGCGCTTCATGGATCCGTCTATGCCATGGCCAAAGGTGCCGCGAAACTATAGCATCCGGCCTCGATCGTCCCGGGTTTTCCGGGCTGCCTGAAGGATCGAGGAACATGAGCAACGATTTCCAAGGGGACGGCGCCATCCAGCGCAAGGGCTTGCTGGGGTCCAACTACGAGATGACCTTCGGCGGGGTGCTCTCCTTCATGCGCCGCACCTTCACCAAGGACCTCACCGGGGCCGACCTGGTGGTCAGCGGCGTGCCCTTCGACCTCGCGGTCACCGATCGCCCGGGCACGCGCCTGGGTCCAAACGGCATCCGCGCGGCTTCGGCGGAAGTCGCCTCGCTGTTCCCCTATCCGTGGGGCTTCGATCCGTTCCAGGATCTCGCGGTCAGCGACTACGGCGACTGCTTCCTCGACGTGCACAACCCGCTGACGATTCCCGACGCGATCACCAACCATGCGCGCAAGATTCTCGCCAGCGGTGCGCGGATGCTGACGCTGGGCGGCGATCACTTCATCACCTATCCATTGCTGAAGGCGCATGTCGAGAAATTCGGCAAGCCGCTCTCGCTCATCCATTTCGACGCCCATTGCGACACCTGGGCCGACGACACGCCGGGCACGCTCAACCACGGCACCATGTTCTACAAGGCGGTGAAGGACGGGCTGATCGATCCGAAGCGCTCGGTGCAGATCGGCATCCGCACCTGGAACGACGACTATATGGGGATCCGCATCCTCGACGCCCAATGGGTGCATGACCATGGCACCAAGGCGGTGGTCGAGGAGGTGATGCGGGTGGTCGGCGATCACACCGCCTATCTCACCTTCGACATCGACTGCCTGGACCCGGCTTTCGCGCCCGGCACCGGCACGCCGGTCGCGGGTGGCCTCTCCAGCGCGCAGGCTCTGGCGATCCTGCGCGGCTTAGGCGAACTCGATATCTGCGGCATGTACGTGGTCGAGGTCTCGCCGCCCTTCGACCATTCGGAGATCACCGCTTTGGCCGCCGCCCACATCGCGGTCGACATGATCTGCCTGATGCGCAACCGCAAGGTCGCCGGGAAGCTGAAGCGCTAGGTGCGGCTCGAAGTCCTCGATTCGCTGAGCGATCCGGCCAAGCCCGGCGGGGAGAACGAAGACCGGATCGGCTGGAATGCGACCGCCGCCTTCGTGATCGACGGCGCCACCAGCCTCGGGGATCCAGTCGTCGCACCGCCGGCCAGCGACGCCGCCTGGATCGCCGAATGGGCACGCGAGCGAATGGTGGCCGGGCTTGCGCCCGATCGCTCGCTGCGCGCGGTCGTGCGCGATCTCAGCGGAGCGGCGCGCGCCCGGTTCTTCGTTGCGGCCGATCCCGACGTTGAGCGCTATCGGCATCCGAGCGCCAGTTTCCAATCCTTGCGCCTGACCGACGCGGGGCTGGAGATCGCGGGCCTGGGCGATTGCAGCTTGTTCCTGCGCGACAGCGCCGGGTCGCTGACAAGGCACAGCGGTCTCCGGGCCGGCCGGTCGGGCGAGCAGAGCAGCGCGCGGACGGCGCTCAACCGGCTGGGCGGCCTCGATGCCGAGGGCGAGGGCTTTCGCGACGCGGAAACGCTCGCCGCGCTGCGGGCCTCGCGGGCAAGGCACAACACCGAAGGCGGAGTCTGGACACTTGGCATCCACCCGGAGGCCGGCGACCATATCCGCATCGAACTGCCCGAGGCACGCCTACCCGCGCTCGGATTGCTTTGCAGCGACGGCTTTGCGGACATCGTGGACAACTACGCGCTGCACACGGCCGCAACCCTGATGGACCGGGCGGAACGCGACGGACTTCGGCCGCTGCTGGCCGAGATCCGCCGCATCGAGCGCGATATCGACCCCAACGGGCTGCAATTCCCCCGCTACAAGCGCAGCGACGATGCCTCTGCGGTTCTTTTGCGGGTGAGCGGATAGCGCGCATCCAATGGCCCGCCTCGGTGTTCTACACTGCAGCGCGGGCGAAATCTTAACGGCCGGCGATCTTGATGGAGGATGGAATGGGCAAGCGGGTATTCTTCGGTGTCTCGGCGGTGGCTGCCGTTCTGGTCGCGCAGGGTGTTCTGGCCCAGGGCTTGAGCGAGCTGGATCGCGCCTTGGCGAAGTCGGATCCCAGCGGCGAGCTGCTGGCCGGATTCAACGAGCTGGCCTCGGCCACCACCAACATCGCCCCGCCTTCCGCCGCGCCCGACCAGGACAAGGCCAAGGCCGCCGAGGTCCGCGCCGCGCTCCAGGATC
The DNA here is from genome assembly GCA_041913405.1 of Dongia sp. Taxonomy (GTDB): domain Bacteria; phylum Pseudomonadota; class Alphaproteobacteria; order Dongiales; family Dongiaceae; genus Dongia. Next base: position 2,533 of record JAYSFH010000367.1, read on the forward strand.
CGAACGGCATCGCGCTGGCCCGCGACCCGGCGCAACGCGGGAAGGCCGAAGCGGTCGCCCCGCAGATCGCGCAGCTGGCGCAGAGCCTGGAGCAGAATATCGGCGACCGGTTGAGCGCCGACGCCAAGGCCGGGCTGGTCAACGACTTCAAGGCGGTCGCGCAATACATGGTGATCGTCCGTCCGGGCGATCTCTGGTACTGCCAGATCCACGGCACCCGCGTGCTGCTGCCCTGCTAGGGCCTCGGACTCTGGGCCGGTTCGGCCGGCTTCGCCATTGGCTGGTCGGCGTCACGCAGCACGACGTAGATCGCCGGAATCACCAGCACAGTCAGCAGGGTCGATGAGGCGAGGCCGAACAGCAGCGAGATCGCCAGGCCCTGGAAGATCGGGTCGAGCAGGATCGTCGCGGCGCCGATCATGGCAGCGAGCGCGGTCAGCAGGATCGGCTTGAAGCGCACCGCGCCCGCTTCCAGGATCACCGCGCGCAGGGTCTTGCCCTGTCCCGCCCCATGCCGGATGAAATCGACCAGCAGGATCGAGTTGCGGACGATGATGCCGGCCAGGGCGATGAAGCCGATCATCGAAGTCGCCGTGAAGGCGGCGCCCAGCAGCCAGTGGCCGAGCAGGATGCCGATCAGGGTCAGCGGAATCGGGGTCAGGATCACCAGCGGCAGGCGGAAGCTCCGGAACTGCGCCACCACCAGGATGTAGATGCCGAGGATGGCGACGCCGAAGGCGGCACCCATGTCGCGGAAGGTCACGTAGGTGATCTCCCACTCGCCGTCCCAGAGCAGGCTCGGCTTCGATTCATCGAGCGGCTGGCCGTGGATCGAGATCGTCGGCTTCGGCAGGTCGCCCCAGTCGGCCGCGTCGACCAGCCTGTTGACCGCGAGCATGCCGTAGATCGGCGCTTCGAACTGGCCGGCAAGCTCGGCCTGGACCATGTCGGCGAAATGGCCGTCGCGACGGAAGACGGCGGGCGAGCCCTGCTCTTCGGTCACATGCACCACATCCCCCAGCTCGACCACCGCCTTGTTGCCGGGCTGGGCATTGGCGGGAACCGGCGTCGAGGCCAGCTGGGCATCCCAGGTGAGCGCGCTCTTCGGCAGACGCACCGCGATCTCAATCGGGTTGCGGCCCTCGCCGCGGTGCGAGTATCCGACCGTGACGCCGCCCAGCAGCGCGCGGATCGTGTCGTAGACGTCGCTCTGCTCGACCCCGAAGAATTCGATCTGGTCCTGGTCGATGGCGATTCGCAGCCGCGGCCGGGGCGCGCCCACCGAATCGTCGATATCGACGATGTAGGGGACCGAGGCGAAGATCCCTTTGAGCTTCGTCATCACCGCGCGGCGGGTCGCGGCGTCGGGCCCGTAGACCTCGGCCAGCAGGGTCGCCAGCACCGGCGGTCCCGGCGGCACCTCGACCACCTTGAGCGCGGTGCCCGCGGGGAGCTGCAGCGCCTGAAGCTGGTTGCGGATGTCGAGGGCGATCGCATGGCTGGTGCGGTCGCGCTCCGCCTTGTCGGCAAGGTTGATCTGCAGCTCGCCCAGCTCGGGCAGGCGGCGAAAATAGCTGTGCCGCACCAGGCCGTTGAAGTTGAACGGCGCCGCCGTGCCGGCATAGGCCTGGATCGAGCGCAGCTCCGGCGTGGTCTCGACGATGCGCGCGGCCTGCAGCAGCAGGCGCTCGGTATCCTCGAGGCTGGCGCCTTCCGGCAGGTCGAGCACCACCGAGAGCTCCGACTTGTTGTCGAACGGCAGCAGCTTCACCGTCACGTCCTTGGTCGCGAACAGCACGCAGACCGCCACGGTCGCCAGGCCGACCGAGAGCAGGAAGGCCCAGGCGGTCGCCCGCGAGCGCACGATCGGCCGCGCCACCTTGAGATAGAGATTCCCGAGCCGGCCGACGGCGTGATGGTGATTGGCATCGGCCGCGGCCGCGTTCGCGGC
>JAYSFH010000368.1:0-4478 GCA_041913405.1 Dongia sp.
GGCTGCGCGTGGAGATCGGACGTTTGCGCGCGGTGTTGCGGCCGCTGGCCAGCGTCACCGCGACCCCGGACGGCTTCGCGCTCGCGCCGCGCCGCGCCCGCGATGTCGTCGTCCTGGCGCGGCCGGTCGCGGAGAAGCATGCCGCGGTGCTGGCTTTCCTGGCCGACGGCGAATCCTGGTCGAGCTCGGCTCTGGCCCTCGCGCTCGGCGCCAGCCAGCGCAAGGTGCAGCGCGCGCTGGACGATCTCGCGGCCGCCGGTAAGGTGCAGTCCTTTGGACGGGGGAGGGCCCAGCGCTGGACCACGCCGCCGGTCCCGGGATTCGCGACCACCTTGTTACTCCCGACCCCGATCGCGAGCGCTTAGGTTCCAGCCATCGCAGGCGCAATTAAGGAACAGTCATGTCCAGGACCGAAGCGAAGATCATCCGCGAATACGGGCCCTTCGAGGGCGTCGATCAGGTGGCCGGCGTCACCTTCGACGGCACCCACACCTGGTTCGCCTCGGGCGACCGGCTGAACGCGCTCGATCCGGAGAGCGGCCAGGTGGTGCGCGCGCTCGACGTCCCGGCCCATGCCGGCACGGCTTTCGACGGCACGCATCTCTACCAGATCGCCGAGAAGCGGATTCAGAAGATCGACCCCGCGACCGGCCGCGTGCTTTCCACCATCCCCTCGCCGGGCGACGGCAAGGATTCGGGTCTCGCCTGGGCCGAGGGCACGCTCTGGGTCGGCCAGTATCACGACCGCAAGATCCACCAGGTCGATCCCGCGACCGGTGCGATCCTGAAGACCATCGAATCCAACCGCTACGTGACCGGCGTCTCCTGGGTCGAGGGCGAGCTCTGGCACGCCACCTGGGAAGGCGACGAGAGCGAACTCCGCCGCATCGACCCGAAGACCGGCAAGGTCGAAGAAGCCCTCGTCATGCCGGAGGGCGCCTTCATCTCCGGCCTGGAATCCGACGGCAAGGATCGGTTCTTCTGCGGCGGCGCCCGCAGCGGCAAGCTCCGCGCGGTCAGGCGGCCGAAGCGCTGATCACCGCGCGGCCCCGCGGTTTGATCTGAACGCCGCAAGGCGCGCATCGCGCTCGGCCTGGTAGGTCGGGTTGAAGGCGCCGGAGAGATCCTCCCGCTTCAGCGCCTTGCCGCAGTTTTCGCAGACGGTGCCGAGACCCGCCGGCTTGCCGCAACTCTTGTGGATGAAGTCCACCGTGCGGCCTTCCTTGCGCGTCTTCAGCCAGGTCTCGCCCCAGGCCCGCATCGCCAGGATCACCGGATAGAAGGCCTCGCCCTTGGCGGTCAGGTGATAGTCGTGCCGCTGCGGCCGCGCCTGATAGAGCCGCCGCTCGACCATTCCCTCCGCCTCCAGCGCTTTCAGCCGCGTCGCCACCATCTGCGGCGTGGCGCCGGTCTGGGCCTGGATCTCCTCGAAGCGGTGGTTGTCGGCGAACAGCTCGCGCAGCACCAGCAGCGTCCAGCGGTCGCCGACCGCCGCCACCGTCCGCGCCACCGGGCAGAGCGTGCCCGGGTCCAGCGCAGACGGGGCCGGGGCGGGAAGGGCGGAAACCCGGACTTTCCCCGGGTTTCCTGTGATTCTAGTCACTATCGTTTTCATAGCCACTTGTCCCTATGATTTCCATAGCAATATGGTTCGGCATCGGAACGGAAGCAAGGGGGCCGAACGGCGGCCTCCCCGGACCGGGCAGACCCCGAAACCCTCACTCAGGAGCTACCGCCATGAACGCCATCACCCCGACCGCCAAAACCCTGTTCACCGGCAAGACCCACAGCAAGAGCGGCCGCCGACGGCTTCGTCGATCTCAAGCTGGCGCAGCCCCATCCGGCCGCCGAGAACCTGTTCGCCGCCGCCTGGTCGGCCTGCTACATGGGCGCGATCGAGCTCGCCGCCGCGCAGCGCCAGGTGAAGCTCGCCGGCAGCCCGGAAGTCGATGCCGAGATCGACCTCAACAAGGCAGGCAACGCCTTCTTCCTGGCCGCGCGTTTCACCGTGACGGTCCCCGGCGTCGATCGCGAGACCGCCGCGGAACTGGCCGCGATCGCCCATGGCATCTGCCCCTATTCGAAGGCGGTCCACGGCAACATCGAGGTCACGACGACGATCGCGTAACGACCAGACTTCGGGCCCGCCCGGCGCAGGACCGGCGGGCCCGGATCCTTGTGGACGGCAATGCGGCGATCTATAAGGATCCCCGGTTGTAAATCCACCTGGGGAATTGCATGCGACGGCTCGCGCGCGCCGGCCTGGCCTTGATGACGCTGTTCTTTCTGGCCCTGCCGGCGATGGCCGATTCGCCGGGCGAGTTCGAGGCCTGGAGCGCCGTCGAACGCGCGCCGACCGATGCCGGGCTCGTGGATTTCCTGAAAAGATTCCCGCAGAGCCCGTTCCGGCAGAAGGCCGCGGTCCTGCTCGCCGACCTGCGCGGCACCTCCCCCGCTGACGTGCTCGATCAATACGGCGGGTCGAACCTTCCTCCGTCGGCTTCGCTCGCGACGCCCGCGTCCGCGAGCGCATCGCCGGCAGACACCCAGGCGGCGCTGCCGGTCGGCACCTTCTCGCGCGGCGCGCGGGAAGACTATGACGACAAGTCGGGCTGGTACGAATGGGAAGACGAACTGGTGCTGAACGCGGACGGCACCGCGGAACTGACGGTCAAGTACAAGGTATCGCTTCGCCCCTACTGGTATCTCACCGGCTGCGAGTCCAGCACCAATTACAGCACCAGCGCCCGTGTGGGGACCTATCGGTGGAAGCGGAAGTACACCGTAACGGTCGAGCCGGCCACCCTGTCCCTGCAGCCCCAGGGGCCGGCCGACATCTCCTGGATCGACCCCTATTGCTGGAAGCCCGGCGCGGGCACCGGTAACGATGAGGCCTGGGTGATGGATTGGGTCGACGGCCGGCTCTCCGACAAGGACGGTGCCTTCACGCGGAAATACTGAGCGCGCGGCACGGCGGATTTGTCCGGTGGCTAGAATGGAGCAGCCGATCTTCCGCCCCGTAGGGCTCGCGACCGTCGGAGTCGGCGTTCACCGCAGCGGATGGCCCTATGTGATGCGGGCCCTGCAGCCCTTTCTCTCGCAACACGCTCCGGTCATCCTGGATGACTACGTCGAGCGAACCTTCCTGTTCTATCGCAATCGGCATGTCGATATCCGGCACAGCTCGCCCTGGATCGGCATCTGTCATCATCCGGTGCAGGTGCCCGCCTGGTATGGGCCGAACGGTCTGCGCAACCTGGAAACTGAAGCGCGGTGGCAGGCGAGCTTCCCGCAGCTTCGGCTGGTCGTGACCCTGGATGAGGCTCGCGCCATGTGGATTCGCGACAACTGGCGGGTTCCCTGCCTGTCGCTGCGGCATCCGACGGCGCGGCCTTCACTGAAATGGTCGATGCAGCGGTTCCTGGCCAATCCGGACAAGCAGATCCTGCAGGTCGGCTCGTTTCTCCGGAACACCCAGGCGATTTATCAGGTCGGCGTACCAGGCGGGTTGCGGAAGGTGCATCTGCTGCAGGCGGCCGGCTGGATCGAAATGGCCCACGAGCGCTGCAAGAGTCTTTTCCCGGCGCGCCGCAACGTCGGCACGGTGGCGCGGGTGAACAATCTCAGCGACGCAGACTACGACCGGGCGCTTTCGGAAAACATCGTCTTCGTCGAGCTGATCGACGCCGTCGCGAACAATACGATTCTCGAATGCATCGCCAGGAACACGCCGATTCTGGTCAATCGCCTGAAGGGTCCGGAATACTACCTGGGTCGGAATTATCCGCTGTTCTACGACGACATCGGCGAGGTCGAGGGTCTGCTGACGGAGAGCGCCATCGCTTCGGCGCACGACTACCTTCGCGGCATGGACAAGACCTGGCTCAGGGGCGATTCCTTCGCGCAATCTCTGGTCCGCGGATGCCGCGAGGCAGTCCCGGAGCTCTGGGCGCCGGCCCGGAGCTAGGGTTCCTGCATCAGCCCCAGCGCGATCCGCTTCTTCTTCGACAGCCCCCGCGCCACGATCGCATGCGACTGCCGGATATAGTCCTTGAGCTCTTTGTCGCTCAGCCCGGGCGCATCGTAATGCTGGATCCACTTCATCCCGCGCGCGGCGAGATAGGGCGCCGGCCGGCAGCCCGGCTGTTGCTTCAACATCTCCCAGGCGATGTCGTTCACCTTGAAGGTGAAGGCGGGGTGGTCGTCATGCCAGCCGCCGATCGCAAACACCTTGCCGCCGACCTTCCAGACATGCGCGCCGCCCCACTGCACCACATGGGTCGTGGCGGTCAGCTTCTTGCAGAAGGCGTTGTATTGCGCATAGGTCATGGCGGGGCGGCTTCGCGCTCGGTCGCGGCGGGATGACATCGGATATACTATCGCCGGCGCCGCCTTCTGCGCTACAAGTCAGCTCCCATCTTCGCCCGCGTGCCGCCCGACCACCGGAGTTTTCGAATGGCCCAGCCGTCGCAAGGCCC
>JAYSFH010000369.1:0-1582 GCA_041913405.1 Dongia sp.
TCATCGCCATAGATGATCCGCGCCTCAGGCTTGTCGTCCTGGTCGCGGTCGAGCAGGCCGTAATCGACCTCGCCGTCGCCGTCCTGGTCCAGCAGATAGAGATCCGGCTTGCCGTCACCGCTCATATCGACGCCCCAGCGCTCGGGCTTGCCGTCCTTGTCGTCGTCATAGCTCCAGGTCTGGTAGTCGTTGTTGCTGCCGTCAGCGGCAGCCTGCACCTTGGAATCGCCGGTACTGCTCTCGCTGGCCTTCGCCTCGATCACGCTGCCGTCGGCCAGGCGGTCGCCTTGCATCTGCAACAGTCGCGTCACCTCGTCGACCGACACGGCGTAGTTCAGCCCTTGCCCTTCGGAATCGACGAAGCTGTTGATGCCGATCAGCTCGCCCGCATCGTCCAGCAGCGGTCCGCCGGAATTGCCGGGATTGATCGGTGTCTGGGTCTGGATGACATCCGCCTGGTGCTGGTAGAAGGAATCGTCCCAGCCGTATTTGGGACGGATCTGGCTGACATAGCCGCGGGTATAGCTCCAGAACTCGCCATGTGGATGGCCGATCGCGTTGACCTCCTCGCCGATCTCGACCGAGGCGGGATCGCCGAGCTTCACCAGGGTCATGTCCTGCGGCGGGTTCTTGATCCGGATGAGCGCGAGGTCGGCAATCACGTCGATGCGCTCGACGGTCGCGTCATAGGCCTTGGCGCCATCGACCGAAGCGCCGCCTGCCGGCATGAAGATGACCGAGACGGTGTCCGCGGCGGCGACGACGTGGTGGTTGGTCACGACCAGGCCGTTCTGGTCGAGGATGGCACCGGCGCCGATGAAATCGCCGTTCACCACCAGCACGACGCCGTTGGCGACCTTCTTGAACACATTGGAGCCGACGCTGCGGCTGGTCGACGGATTGGCCGGCGGCGCCTGCTCCAGCGTCTTCGCCACCGCCTCGGATTTCGCGACGACATCCTCCGCCTGGTCATAGGCGCCGAGATTGACGCCGCCGATCGATCGGGTGCGCGCGCCGCCGCTGCTGGATTCGGTTGCGAGATTGCCGATCTGGATCGCCGTGGAATCGACGATGCGGTAGCTGGTCTTTGCCAGCGTCGCGCCGGAAGCGTCTTCCGCCGCCACCTTCTCTTCGCCGAGCCCGCTGGTCACGTGATACCAGCCGCCGTCTTCCGGCAGACGCTTGCTCTCTCCGGCCTTCAGCGCGACGCCCTGCGCCAGCAATGCCGCTGCCCCGTCGCTCGGCGTGTAGCGGATGTTGACCGTGGCGTCCTTCGTCGCACGGATGACCAGCGCCAGCTTGGTGCCGATCGTGACCGGATCTCCGGCATCGATGTTGATCGGTTGCGCATCGGCGGCGCCGCTCTGCGGCTGGGTGACGAGTTGCAGCGTGAGCGCATCCTCGGCGCGCAACGGGGTCGTTGCGAAACCCAGAACGACCAGCAGAGCTGCCGCCACAAAGCGAATCCGCACCATGTGCCCCTCCACCCGCGTTGCGGCGAATTTTGCGCCAGCACCGATGAGCCGGGAAGGGGAGATTCGGCACACGCCCTGACAAGCAGGTGTGCGCCGTTATGCAATCA
>JAYSFH010000369.1:1592-4462 GCA_041913405.1 Dongia sp.
ATTTTCCCGCCGAGCTCGTCTTCGATATGGATCTTGATGATCTCGTCGAACGAGCTCTCCGCCTTGAAGCCGAGCTCGATCGCCCGCTTCGGCGCGAAGTCGCGGGGCCAGCCGGCGACGATCTTGCCGATCGTGGCGTCGGGCTCGCGGCGGATCAGTTTCAGTGCCTTCTCGCCGCCGAACCGCTTCAGGGCTTCGAGCTGCTCACCGACCGTCGCCGACAGACCCGGCATGTTGAGATTGCGCCGGGCTCCCAGCTTCGTGGTGTCGATGGTCGCTGCATGGATCAGGAAACCGACCGCGGCGCGTGGGCTTGCATGCCAGTGGCGCACGTCTTCGCCGACCGGCAGGACCGCTTCCTGGCCGGAGAGCGGCTCGCGCAGGATGTTGGAGAAGAAGCCGGAAGCCGCCTTGTTCGGTTTGCCCGGGCGGATGCAGATGGTCGGCAGGCGGATGCCGACGCCGTCGAAGAATCCTTTGCGGGAATAGTCCGAGAGCAGCAGCTCGTCGATGGTCTTCTGCGCGCCGTAGCTGGTGAGCGGCGCCTGGATGAACTCGTCGCTGATCTTCTCCGGGAAGGGCGCACCGAACACCGCGATCGAGGAGGTGAACACCACGCGCGGATTGTAAGGCGCTTTCAACCCTTCCTGCCGGATCGCCTCGAACAGGGCGCGGGTGCTGTCGAGGTTGATGCGATAGCCCTTGTCGAAATCGGCCTCGGCCTCGCCGGAGACGATCGCCGCCAGATGGAAGATGGTGTCGGGACGCAGCCCCGCCAGCTTCGCCGCTTCGCCCGGGGTCGAAAGATCGCTGACCAGGGTCGCCACCTCACCCTTGAAGCCGGCCGGCTTTGCAGGCTCGATCACGTCGGTCAGTGTCAGGCGGGTCAGGTCGCGGCCGCCGAGCTTCCCATCCTTCACCAGCTGGTCGGTCAGCTTCCGGCCGACCATTCCCGCCGCTCCGACAATCAAGACATGCATGCGCCGTGTTCCTTCTGGGCTGAAATCCATGGTGCGCAGGGGTCGCGTGGAATGCCCGTCCTGTCAAGAGGTTTGGGTTCGCGGCGAATTTGCGCCAACTGCAACCGGCGTTGGGTAGGCGGCGGCCTGATTTCTCTACCTGCCGTTGAAGCGGGATCCGGTCGGCGCTATAGTCGCAAATGGGGGTTCGGTGGAGCGGGGCGATGCGGATCAGTTGCGGGATCTTGGCGGCAGCGATGCTGGCGGCACTGTCGCAGCCGGCACTGGCAGTCTGCGTCTACCGGGGCCTCGCCACCATGTGTTACGACGATCCCAGGACCTCCAAGTATGAGAAATCTGGTGGCGCATCCAAGACGCTGATGGTCGAGTACGGCAATCCTTCCGCCGATGTGCCGGGCGACGTGAAGGCGATCGTGATGCAGCCGATGGCTTCGTCCGATGACAATGCCTGGGTGATGATGCCCGGCAGCAGCGACGGCGCGGTGACGCCGCGCACGGTGAATGTCGCGGCTCCGGCCTGCGAGCCGGGACTGAGCTGCTGAGGAACGGTCGCGGTGCGGATTGTCGCGGTCGTCGCGGCGACCCTGCTGGTCGGCCTTTCGCTACCGGCCACGGCCCAATGCATGGGCAAGTATCCCAGCGAAATCTGCGTCTACGACGACGGCGTCTGGACGCCGGCGGGCTATCTTCGCTTCCCGAAAAAGCTGGCCGGCCCCAGCAAGTATCCGAACGCCACTTCGGCAGGTCCGAGCAACAGCCAAGCCGCCACCAATGAACCGGCGGCGGGCGAGACGGGTGTTTTGAAGCCCAGCGCCGAGACCGGCAATGCCTGGGTGCTGACGCCGCAGAACGGCGGCGCCACCTGCGGCCAGGGCACGGACTGCGATTGACGGGAAAGCGGGTGGTGCCGGCTGCGGGATTTGAACTCGCGACCTACCGCTTACAAGGCGGTTGCTCTACCCCTGAGCTAAGCCGGCATTCCGGAAACTTGGCCCCGAAAGGCGCCCGAATCCGCCCCTCATAACCTTCAATCCCGTCAGGGATCAAGCTATCAATCCGGGATCACCCCGAACAGCCGCATCGCCGCCTTCCGGCTGAGGCCGTCATAATCGGCGCTGAGGATGCGGTCGCGGCGCTCCAGGTCCTCGGTTGCCGCCTGCTTGGCCTCCGGGGTCGTCTGCGGGTTCGCGGCCAGCTTGGCGGCGCGCATGACCGCCCGGTTGCGGTATTCCTTCATCTTCCCGCGGGTCGCGTCGGCGACGTGCTGGCGATAGCGCGCGATCTCCGTCATCAGCGCCGGGGAAGCGCTGCTCCGGGCGCAGGCGCGGCCGCTGGGATCGACACCGATCAGCATGACCAGCACCTCGCTCTGCATCGCGGTATTGGCCCAGTCGCCGCTGAAATAGGACTCGCCGGGCGACTTCCGCATGCGGTCGCTCCAGCTGTAGGCGGAGCCGATCACCGCCTCGGTTGCGTTGGTCGCCTCCCAGAGCTGCTCCACCGTTCGCAGGGTCGCATAGCCTTCCGGCGTCTTGGTCTCGGTCTGCGCCTTCAAGCTCTCGATGTAGTGGCGAGACTCCGTGAAGGTGCGCCGGTTCTCCAGCCAGGTCTCGGACAGGGCGCGGTAGAAGCGCTCGGCGTCGTTGGTGGCGGAATACTCGGTCACCGCTGCGCCGAGCTGGCAGAGCTGCGCCTCGAGTTCGTGCGCATAGTCGGAGGCGCTGGAATCGACCGAGGCGAAACCGCCGATCGACCAGCGATAGCCGACGCTCAACGTCACCGCGATGACGGCGGCGGCCAGGATTCCCAGCACGGCGATGGTGACGGGTAGCGGCAGCCTTCTTGCCATGGCCTGCAACTCTGTGTTGTAGCCATGATGCCGTCGCGGGA
>JAYSFH010000370.1:0-4454 GCA_041913405.1 Dongia sp.
CAGACCAGCAGCACCGAGGCGACGATCAGCGCCGCCTGCACCGCGACACTGTGCCAGTTGCTGGCCACGCCGACACAGAGCACGCCGAGGCTGAGCAGCGCCATGCGCCGCCAGGGAAAGCCGTGTTTCGGCGGCGTGGCGGTGCGCTCCGGCAGGCCGAACCAGGCCGCCGCCATGAAGCCGATGATGATCGGCGCGTTGATCCAGAAGGCGCCCCGCCAGAATCCGTATTCCGCGAAAGTGCCGCCCACCGCCGGGCCGATCAGCGCGGCGACGCCCCAGGTCGAGGAGATCAGGCCGAGGATGCGCTTGCGCAAGCGCTCCGGATAGAGCTCGCTCACCAGTGCCATCGACAGCGAGATGATCAGTCCGCCGCCGAAGCCCTGCACCAGCCGCGCCGCCAGCAGCACGAACATCGCCGGGCTGAGCGCGCAGGAGACCGAGCCCAGCAGGAACAACAGCGAGCCCAGGCAATAGGCGCGCCGCGCACCGAACTTCGCCTTCATCGGCGAGCCGGTCGCGGCGCCGATGATCGAGGCCACCATGTAGAGCATGGTGGTCCAGGAGTAATAGCTGGCGCCGCCGATATCGCGCACCACCGAGGGCATCACCGTGGTGACGATGAAGACATCGACCGCGTGCAGGCCGATGCCGAGATTGAGCATGATGGTGTAAAGGCCGAGCCCGTCCTTGAAGACGGAACTCCATCCGACTTTTTGTTCTGACACGAAAACCTGCGCGGGAACTGCACCTGCGGGAAGCTGCAGCCGACTATAGAGTTCCCGGGGGTGATGTCAAAACGCCGCAGGCCTGTGCTAAGTACACTGCATTCGTCAGCAGGGAGCGCGCTATGTCGAATGCCATCATCCGCTTTGGGGTCAATCCGCCGGCCGTAGAGGAGGGCAAGCCGAGCAACCCGATTTCCGGCGCGCCGGTGACGAGGCTGCAGAACTATTTCACCGACGCGAGCGGCCAGTTCTTCTCGGGGATCTGGGAATCCTCGCCGGGCAAATGGCCGGTCAGCTACAGCGAGAGCGAGTTCTGCGCGATCCTGGAAGGCAAATGCGTGCTGACCGATGCTACTGGCAAGGCCGAGACCTTCACCAAGGGCGACAGTTTCGTCATCCCGAGCGGCTTCTCCGGCACCTGGGAAACGGTGGAACCGGTGAAGAAGCTCTACGCGATCTTCGAGGCGAAGAGCTAGTTGAGACCGGTAACATAGTTGTCCGCTTACACTCGATCGTCATGGTCCGCGAAGGCGGACCATCCACGAGTTACTTCGGCCGCAAACTCGTGGATCCTCCGCCTTCGCGGAGGATGACGAGATAGTTTGCTTTAGCTGGTGTTGTCCCGGCTACTCCGCCGGGAAGCGGTGCTCGGAGGCCTGACTGGAATAGATGGCGCCCATGACGCCGCCTTTGATCAGCGGCAGCAGCACGCCCATCATCACCACCGCGACCGGCACCCAGAGCGACTGCACCCAATACGGCGGATGCCCGAGCTGCTCGGTGAACAGCACGCCGGCGATCACGATATGGCCGACCAGGAACACGGTGAAATAGGCCGGCGCGTCGTCGGCGCGCAACGGCTCGAAGGCGAGGCCGCAAGATGCGCAGGATTCGGCGGGAGTCAGATAGCCGGCGAACATCTTGCCCTTGCCGCAGCGAGGGCAGCTGCGCTTCAGGCCGCGCATCAGCGCTTCGGTCCAAGTCGGTCGGGAGGACATGATCATGTGCACCGGGGCAATTTGATAAGCGTCAATTTAGCGGGATTCCGCCCCGCATCCATGTGACGGGTTGTCGCTTAAACTCATTCTAAACGAGAGGTAAACGGCTCCCCGCTGGGGGAAAAGGACGGCGAAAGCGCTCCGACGCTGAGCGATGATGCCCCTTACGCGATGATATCGGGCAGCAGCTTCGATTCCAGCTTGATGATCTGATCCTTCAGCGCGAGCTTGCGCTTCTTCAGACGCTGGATCTGCAACTGGTTGAACGGCGAGGTTTCGGCGAGCCGCTGGATGACGTCGTCGAGGTCCCGGTGCTCCGACCGAAGTTCCTCGAGCTTCACCCGCATTTCTGTGACGCTGGGTATCACGCTCAATGCTTGCTCCTCCCGTTGCGGGCATTCTATCCCAAGCCCGACCCGAGGTCACGGGCTTGCCGCCCGGGCTTGCCACACGGGCTTGCCGCCCGGACTTGCCGCCCGGACTTGCCTGGGAGGCCTGAGCGCCTTAGACATCAGTTCACAGCCTTCACATCAGCCCGGAAATCGCCCCCGATGGAAGATTCCTTCGATTTGACGGTCATCGGCGGCACGGTCTGGACCGTCAGCGGCCCGACCGAGACCGATATCGGCATCAAGGGCGGCCGAGTCGCCGCTTTCGGCGATCTTTCCCGGGCCAAAGCCGCGCAAAGCATCGCCGCCAAGGGCTTGACCGTGCTGCCCGGTGCCATCGACACCCAGGTGCATTTCCGCGAGCCCGGACTTACCCACAAGGAAGATCTGGAAAGCGGCACGGCGGGTGCCGCGCTCGGCGGCATCACCGCGATCTTCGAGATGCCCAACACCAACCCGAACACGCTCGACGGCAAGGACATCCAGGACAAGCTCGACCGGGCCAAGGGCCGCGCCTGGGTCGATCACGCCTTCTTCGTCGGCGCTTCGGAAGAGAATGTCGAGACGTTGGCCGAGACCGAGCTGGTCCCGGGCTGCTCCGGCGTGAAGATCTTCATGGGATCCTCCACCGGCAGCCTGCTGGTCGCTGAAGACGACAGCCTGGAACGCGTGCTTAGCCATGGCCGCCGCCGGGTCGCGATCCACGCCGAGGACGAAGCGCGTTTGCGCGAGCGCCTGGCGCTGGTCAAAGGCGGCGCCGAGCCGAAAATGCATCCGGTCTGGCGCGACGAGGAGACAGCCTTGCGTGCGACCAAGCGCATCATCGCGCTGGCGCGCAAGACCGGCCGCCGCATCCACATCCTCCACGTTTCGACCGGCGACGAGGTGCCGATCCTCGCCGCCAACAAGGACCTGGTGACGATGGAATGCCTCACGCACCATCTCACCTTCGCCGCCCCCGAATGCTACGAGCGGCTCGGCACCTTCGCCCAGATGAACCCGCCGGTGCGCGACGCCCGCCACCGCGACGCGCTCTGGCAGGCAGTCCGCGACGGCGTGGTCGATTGCATCGGCTCCGACCATGCGCCGCATACGAAAGAGGAGAAGGCGAAGCCCTATCCGCAATCGCCTTCCGGCATGCCCGGGGTGCAGACCCTGCTGCCGATCATGCTCGACCACATGAACGCGGGCCGGTTGACGCTCCAGCGCGTGGTCGACCTCACCAGCGCTGGCCCGGCCCGGATCTTCAACATCGCCGGCAAGGGCCGCATCGCTTTGGGCTACGACGCCGACCTCTCGATCGTGGACCTGAAGGAAAAGCGCGAGATCACCAACGACTGGATCCGCACCAAATGCGGCTGGACCCCTTATGCCGGCATGAAGATCACCGGCTGGGTCAAGGCCACGGTGATCCGCGGCAACATCGTCATGCGCGACGATGAGCTCTTGGATAAGCCGATCGGCGCCCCGGTGCGGTTTACGGAGACGATAAGGCCGACGTGAGCTGGCGGGATAAACCAAGCCTTGGGGTGAAGACCGAGAGAGCCATCGACGCTCATGCTCGCGATAGATTTCGAGGAGAGGGAGCATGTTCAAAGCCCTGATGCTGGAAGAGAAGGACGGCAAGGTCGCCTCCTCGATTCAGCAGGTCGATGAGGCGAAGCTGCCCGAGGGCGACGTCACCGTCGCGGTCTCGCATTCCACCTTGAACTACAAGGACGGCCTCATCCTGCTGGGGCAGGGGCGGCTGGTGCGGCAATACCCGCATATTCCCGGCGTGGATTTCTCAGGCACCGTGATCGACAGCGCGCACAAGGACTTCAAGCCGGGCGATGCCGTGGTGCTGACCGGCTGGCGGGTCGGCGAGGCGCGCTGGGGCGGCTATGCCGAGAAGGCGCGGGTCAAGGGCGACTGGCTGGTGAAGATCCCGGCCGGCCTCGATGCCCGCCGCGCCATGGCGATCGGCACCGCGGGCTTCACCGCGATGCTGGCGGTAATGGCGCTGGAAGAGCACGGTCTCACGCCGGCCAAGGGCCCGGTGCTGGTGACCGGCGCTGCGGGCGGCTTGGGCAGCGTCGCGACCGCGATCCTGGCCAAGCTCGGCTACAAGACCGTCTGCTCGACCGGCCGCGCCGAGACGCATGAATATCTCAAAGGCCTCGGCGCGGCCGAGATCATATTGCGCGAGACCATCGCCAAGCCGAGCGGCAAGCCGCTGGACGGCGAGGCCTGGGCCGGCGTCATCGATTCTGTCGGCGGTTCGACGCTCGCAACCGTGCTGCCGCAAGTGATGTACCACGGCTCGGTCGCGAGCTGCGGTCTCGCCGGCGGCGCCAAGC
>JAYSFH010000371.1:0-4444 GCA_041913405.1 Dongia sp.
GGCCTCGCGGCGCCGCAGGTCGGCGTGCTGAAGCGCGTGATCGTCATCGACATCGCGCGCGAGGAAGAGAAGCCGCAGCCCTTGCGCATGGCGAACCCGGAGCTGATCGCGGTCTCCGAGGATGATGCGGTCTACAACGAAGGCTGCCTCAGCCTCCCCGAGCACTACGCCGACGTGACCCGCCCGGCCGCGATCAAGGTGCGCTATCTCGACCACGAGAACGAGATCCGCGAGCTCGAGGCCGACGGCCTGCTCGCGACCTGCATCCAGCACGAGATGGACCATCTCGACGGCATCCTGTTCGTCGATCACCTGACCGCGCTGAAGCGCAACATGATCCTGCGCAAGCTGTTGAAGGCGAAGAAGAGCCAACAGCCCGTCTCGGCCTGAACAGATGACAGCGTTGAAGCTGATCTTCATGGGCACGCCCGATTTCGCGGCGGTGGCCTTGAAGGCTTTGATCGATGCCGGCCACCAGGTCGTCGCCGTCTATTCTCAGCCGCCGCGCCCGGCAGGGCGCGGTCAGGATCTGCGCAAGTCGCCGGTGCATCTGCTGGCGGAAGCGCAGGGGCTTCCGGTGCGGACGCCGACCGGCTTGAGGACCCCCGAGGCGCAGGCGGAGTTCTCGTCCTTCGGCGCCGATGTCGCCGTCGTCGCGGCCTATGGGCTCATCCTGCCGCAGCCGATCCTCGATGCGCCCAGGCGCGGCTGCCTCAACATCCATGCCTCCTTGCTGCCGCGCTGGCGCGGCGCCGCGCCGATCCAGCGCGCGATCCTTGCCGGTGACGCCGAGACCGGCATCTCGATCATGCAGATGGATGCCGGGCTCGACACCGGCGCGGTTCTGCTGGAGAAGCGTATCGCGATCCGCGAAACCGAGACGGCCGGCGATTTGCACGACCGTCTCGCGGCGCTCGGCGGCGCCGCGGTTGTCGAAGCGCTCGCCGGAAGTTTCACGCCGGTGCCGCAACCCGCCGACGGTGTCACCTACGCCGCCAAGATCTCGCCGGAAGAGGCGCGGCTCGACTGGAAGCGCCCTGCCGTGGAGCTTGACCGCGCGGTACGCGCCTTCAATCCGGTGCCGGGCGCCTGGACCACGCTGCCGAATGGCGAGCGCTTGAAGATTCTCTCGGCGCAGATCTTCCCGGGGAAGGCGGCGCCGGGGACGATCCTGGACCAGCATCTGACGATCGCGACCGGCGACGGCGGACTGAAGCCGCTGCTGGTGCAACGCCAGGGGAAGCGTGCGATGGAGACCGGCGAATTGCTGCGCGGCCTGGCGTTGAAGCCGGGCGAGAAACTCGGATGACCCGCTTCAAGCTCACCATCGAATATGACGGCGGCGGTTTCGTCGGCTGGCAGCGCCAGGACAACGGGCCGAGCATCCAGCAGTCGCTGGAAGAAGCGGTCTTCCGCATTACCGGCGAGACCGTGCTGGTGCAGGGCGCCGGCCGCACCGATGCCGGTGTCCACGCCTTGGGCCAGGTCGCCCATGTCGATGTCGCGAAAGAGATCGAGGCGGAGAAGCTCAAGGACGCAATCAATTATCACCTGAAGCCCGCGCCGATCGCCGTCCTCTCGTCGGAGATCGCACCGGAGGACTTCCATGCGCGTTTCTCGGCGACCGGCCGCGCCTATCTCTACCGCATCGTCAACCGCCGCGCGCCGCTAACCATCGATCACGGCCACGCCTGGCTGGTGAACGCGGCGCTCGATTCCGGTGCGATGCACGACGCCGCCCAGGTGCTGCTGGGGAAACACGACTTCTCCACCTTCCGCGCCTCGCTCTGCCAGGCGCAATCGCCGGTGAAGACCCTCGACCGCTTGAGCATCCACCGGGTCGGCGAGGAGATCCAGCTGATCGCCGAGGCGCGTTCCTTCCTGCACCACATGGTCCGCAACATCGTCGGCACGCTCCGCCTGGTCGGCGAAGGCAAATGGTCGAAGGAGGATCTGCAGGCGGCACTCGAGGCCAAGGACCGCACCAAGGGCGGTCCCACCGCACCGCCCGATGGCCTCTATCTGACGCGCGTCAGTTACTAATAGGTGGGTGTATGGGTGCGAGCCCAGCCGAACGCCCTCGTGAGAGAGCGTGTCGCGAAATCAGACGCGCCGACTCATATGCACGAGAAAGCCACCCTTGAACGCGGATTCCGCGTCGAGGCGATAGCCATGCTTGCGATAGAAGGCGACGTTCTCCGCGAACAGCTTGTTGGTGTAGAGCCGCAGCTCGGCGAAACCGAGGGCGCGGGCGAGCGCTTCCGCATGGCTGAGCATAAGCCGGCCATAGCCGCGTCCTTGTTGCGCCGGAGCGACCGCGAGATTCTCGATCAGAAGATGATCGGACTCGCGGATGCATTCGACCAGGGCCACGAGCGCGCCGTCGGCGATGAGCAGGTCGATCAGATGTTCGCGCACCGCGAGGTCGTAATCCGCCGTCATCGGCTTCGGCGCGCGGCCGATCACCGGGATCCATTTCTCGTAAGCAGCCCGGGTCAACGCGGCGATCGCCGCGGCATCGGCCGGGACGGCGCGCCTGATTTCGTCAGGCATTGCGCTTGCCGGCGAGCCAGCCCGGCAGTGCGCTGATGCTCTCCAGCTTGGCGAAGCGCGGCGAGTCCGAGGGTGGCTCGGCATGCTCATGGGCCCAGGTGATGTGATAGGGGATGTGGATGCCCCAGAGGCCCGCTTCCAGCGCCGGAAGCACGTCCGACTTCATCGAGTTGCCGATCATCACGGTTGCCGCGGCTTGGATGCCCTGGCGCGCGACGATGCGGCGGTAGGTGTTGGCGTCCTTCTCGCTGACGATCTCGATCGCCTGGAAGTAATCGCCGAGGCCGGAGCGCGCCAGCTTCTGCTCCTGGTTCATGAGATCGCCCTTGGTCACCATGATGAGCCTGTAGCCGCCCTGGAGCACTTTCAAGGTCTCGGCGACGCCGGGCAGCGGCTCGACCGGATGTTCCAGCATGGCGCGGCCGAGATCGAGGATCTCCATGATGGTCTTGGCCGGCACCGCGCCGCGGGTGAGGTCGATCGCAGTCTCGATCATCGACAACGTGAAGCTCTTGACGCCGTAGCCGTAGAGCTTGAGGTTCTTGATCTCCACTTCGAGCAGGCGCGCCCGCATATGGTCGGGCTCGCCGTAATCCTTCAGCAGGCCGACATAGTTGTCCTGGGTCAGGTGGAAGATCGACTCGTTGTGCCAGAGCGTGTCGTCGGCATCGAGGGCGACGGTGGTGATGGTCATGCGAACAGGCCCTTCTTCAAGCCGTCGATCCAGCGATGGGCGATGGCGGCGGCCTCGGACGCGCTGAAGGTCTTGGGGTCGAGACAATGCTCCAGCCAAAGCCCATCGAGCAAGGCGGTGAGCGCCAGGGCCGCTTGCCTCGCCTCGACCGCAATGCCGTGCTCGCGCGCCAGTTCCGCGATCATCCCCTCGAGCAGGCGGCGATAGCCGGCATAGACTTTGGCGTGGATCGCATGAATTTGCGGATCGTTGCGGGTGAGGCTCCAGAACGCGAGCCAGACCGCCAGGAGATCGGCGTCGAGCAGGGGCGGCTTGAAGCTGGTCTCGATGAAGGCGCGAAGCCTTGCCTCCGCCGAAGGACCGGCTGCGGCCAGCGCCTCGTCGAGGATCGCGGCGATCTGCTTCCCGGTCGCGCGATAGGTCTCGGCGACGAGGTCCTGCATGCCCTCGAAGTGGTGCCGCACCAAGCCGGGCGAGACGCCTGCCTCCGCCGCCACATGCCGCACCGAGGTCCCGGCAAGGCCGTCGCGCGCGAGGCAACGCGCGGTCGCCTCGATCAGCTGCTGGCGGCGGCTCTCCGGCAGGTCGCGGGTGAACTTCGGCGCGGGGCCTGGGGTGGGTTTGGCGGAAATGGCGGGATCCTCGCAATTGTACAGACGTAAAATAACCGCTTGCACGCTATTATACGATCGTATAATTACGATCCCACCCAGGACACAACCGGCGGAGTCAGCGATGTTGCGCGATGTCAGGATCGAAGCGGGTTCGGCGGTGATCGCCTGGACCGACGGGCATCAGGTGACGGTGCCGCTGCTCTGGCTGCGCGATCATTGCCCCTGCCCGAAATGCCTGCATCCGGAGACCCGGCAGCGCCTTTCCGACCAGGTCGCCTTCGACGATGCGCTCTCAGCCCGTCGCATCAGCATTGCCGCCAATGTGCCGGAGCTGGAGATTGAATGGACCGGCGACGACGTCCATGTGAGCAGCTTCGACGCCGCCTGGTTGCGCAACGCCACGCGCCTCGCCAAGCCCGCGGCACACGAACCGTTTCGCTGGGACGACGCGCGGCTCGGCGGCACGGTCCCGCATGTCGCCTATGAGGCGCTGATGGCGCCGGGCGATGCCGGCGAGCGCGTGCTGAAGGACTGGCTGGAGCAGATCGAGCGCTTCGGCTTCGCCTTCGTCGAAGGCACGCCG
>JAYSFH010000372.1:0-4436 GCA_041913405.1 Dongia sp.
GTGTGATAGAAGAACAGCTTGTGCCCGCGCTCCTGCGCGGCGAGGCCCATCACGAAAGTGGAATCGCCGTCGATATTGACATGCTCGATCGGGTCCATCTGGACGGCGACGAAGAGGGACATCTGCTGGTCCTCAGTTGAGCTGTTGGCCGAGATCCTGGATCAGCCGCGCCACGTGATGGCGCTGGCTGTCGTTGTCGGAAATCTCCAGGAAGCGCTCCAGCGCCGATCGCGCCGCGTTGAGGTTTCCCAGCCGCGC
This sequence comes from Dongia sp., assembly GCA_041913405.1. Classification (GTDB taxonomy): domain Bacteria; phylum Pseudomonadota; class Alphaproteobacteria; order Dongiales; family Dongiaceae; genus Dongia. The sequence continues at coordinate 259 of JAYSFH010000372.1, forward strand.
CTGGATGAGGCCGGCTTCGCGATAGAGCGGCGCATGCTTGGGCGCGATCAGCAGCATCCGGTCCAGCGCCGCCGCCGCCTTCTCGAGATCGCCTTCCTGGATCAGGCGGATCTTCAGGTTGTTCTCGAGCCTGAGCAGGATGTCGCGGTTGCCGACCGCGGCGTAATGCTCGGGCTGCAGCTCGGCCTTCTCGCCGGCGGCGGCCTTCAGTTTGCGGCGGAGATCGGCGGTGGTGCAGGGCTCGCCGCCGGCGAAGGGATCGAGGATCAGCGCCTTGCCCGCGTTGTGCAGCCGAACCACGAAATGCCCGGGGAAGTTCACGCCCTCGATTGCCCAGCCCTGGCTGCGCGCGGCGTGGATATAGAGAATCGCCAGCGCCACTGGGAGGCCTTTGCGCCGGTCGATGACCCGCATCAGGTTGGCGTTCTGCAGGTCGTCGTAGGTGACGCGGTCGCCCTGGTAGCTGAAATTGCCGGCCAGCACCTTGCCGAGCGTGGTCGCGCGGTTGGCGAGTCCCTTGTCGTCCGCGGTATTGCAGTCGAGCTCCGCGGCCGTCTTCTGCATCTCCACGGCGATCGCCGCCAGATGCTCGTGATAGCTTTCCGGCACGTTGCGCTGCCGGTCCATCGCCGCCAGGGCCAGCCCCGCTTCCGCAATTCTGATGTCGGAATCCTCGGCGGCGCCGACCGCGGTCAGCACCCGCAGCGGATCGCCGTTCTCGCCCGCCATCGCCGCGCCGGCAGTCATCGCGTCGCCTGCTGGGCGGGCTTGCGCGGGGCGGCCGGCTTGGTGTTCGCCGGCGTGCTGCTCGGCACGGGTCCCGCAATCATTGGCGGGTTGTCAGGAATGGGTGGCAAGGGATCGGTTCTCACGCGCACATGGTTGACCACCGCACGGACATAGGGAACGTCGCGCACATGGTCGATGACGCGTTGCAGCTCCGCCGGGGTCCGGGCGACGCCCATCAGATACACCGTCGAGCGGATGCAATCCACGCTGTAATTGATGGCCCGGATATCGCGGTCGAACATCAGTTTGAGGCGGATTTGCTGGATCAGGTAGACGTCCTCGGCAAAGTCGCCGGCATCCAGGCTCCGGCCCAGCTTGATCTCGTCCACCACCTCCCGCACGCCGTCCGGCTCCCAGGCGATGCGGGTCGCCTCGATCCGGTCCTCCCGCTTCTGGACGAAGCCGGTCAGCAGCACGCGGCCCTCATGCACCTGTACGTCGATGTTCTGGAACAGCTTCTGGTCCCTGTTCAGCATCCGCGCGGTGATATCGGTCCAGATCGCCTTGTCCCGCGCCGAGTTGACGAAGCCACGCTCCTCCATCGCCATGTTGGTCACGGTGGCGCCGGCCCCGATCGCCATGCCGACCGGCGAGCAGCCGGACAGCCCGAGCGGAAGCAGGGCGATCAGCAGCGCTATGCCGATCCCCGGCCCGCCGATTCGCTTGGATGGCGACATAGCCGAATCATGCCTTAACCGGATTCCGGCCGCCAAGCGTCTTTCATGTGGACCGGACGCCCCATCCGGCCGAACGCCATCAGATCGAACCGCAGGGTGAGATCGGCCAGCTCAGGGCGCTGGGCCACGAACAAGCCGGCCGCCCGGGCCAGCCGCGCCCGCTGCTGCGGCGCCAGCGAAAGGGTGGCGGCATCGGCATCGATCCGCTGTTTCACTTCGATGAAGGCCAGCGTGCCGCCGCGCCGGGCGATGAGGTCGATCTCTCCGGCGACCGAGCGCCAGTTGATCGCCAGCACCCGATAGCCCTTCAGCCGCAACCACCAGGCTGCCCGCCTTTCCGCGCCATGACCGCGGTGATGGGCCTCGCGGCCCCACGCCGTCTTCCGATTGGCGGATTTGCCCGCCTCCCGCGCTTTCACGGCTTGCGCCCTGCCAGTGCCAGGGCGCGCGCATAGATCTCGCGCCGCGGCCGGCCGCTGGCGGCGGCCACCGCGGCCGCGGCGTCCTTCACCGCCATGGAGTGCAGCGCAGTCGCGAGCGCGGCATCGACGTCGTACGCCTCTTCTTCCGGCAGGGGCGGACCGATCACGACGACGATCTCGCCCTTCGGCGCGCCATGCTCTGCGTAGTGCCGCGCCAGGGCACCGAGCGGGGCACGGCGCACTTCCTCATGCAGCTTGGTCAATTCGCGGGCGACCGCGGCCGGACGATCTCCGAGCACTTCGGCACAGATGCCGAGACTGTCAGCGAGGCGCGGCCCGGTCTCGAAGAACAGCAACGTCGCCGGCACGGCTTTCAATTCCCGCAGCGTCTCGCGCCGCGCGCCGTCCTTGACCGGCAGGAAGCCCGCGAACAGGAAGCGGTCGCTGGGCAGGCCGGACAGCACCAGGGCGGCGAGCGGCGCCGACGGGCCGGGGATCACCGTGACGGCAATCCCGGCCTCGGTCGCCGCACGCACCAGCTTGTAGCCGGGGTCGTTGATCAGCGGCATGCCGGCGTCGGAAACCAGCGCCACAGTTTCGCCGTGAAGCAGGCGTTCCATCAGCTTCGGGCGCATCGTCTCGGCATTGTGATCGTGATAGGGCAGGGTCGGCCGGCGGATCTCGAACTTGGTGAGCAGGTTGCCGGTGACGCGCGTGTCCTCGCAGGCAATGAGATCGGCATCGCGCAGGGTCTCGAGCGCCCGCGCGCTGATGTCGCCGAGATTGCCGATCGGCGTCGCCACCAATGCCAGCAAGCCCCCCTTGGATGCGGGGAACGATTGGGGCCGGCGTTGCCTTCCTTCCCTGCTGTCGTTAGGCTCGGACATCGGTCGTTCCAGAGCGTTTCCCAAGGGCGTTTATCGTGACAATCCGCATTTCCAGCGCACTTCGTCCATTGCATCTGGCGCTCGCCGCCATGGCTTTTTCGCTGGCCGGATGCGCGCCCAACCTACCGCCGCCGCAGGCGCCGAGCCAGCAGCAACCGCAAGTGCAGGCGCCGACCCCGGTGACGCCGGCCCCCGGCATGGATCTCACGCAGCCGGCGCCGACCAACCAGGCGAAGGCGGCGCTGCTGCTGCCGCTATCCGGCCAGAATGCCGGTGTTGGGCGCTCGCTGATGCAGGCGGCCGAGATGGGTGTCTTCGATTCCGCCGGCGACGACTTCTCCCTGGTGGTGCGCGACAGCGCCGCCGTGACGGGGCCGGGTGGCGCGGTCAGCAGTGCGATGCAGGACGGCGTCGGCGTGGTGTTGGGCCCGGTCTTCTCGACCGAGGCACCCGCCGCGGGCAATGCCGCGGGCGGCGTCATCCCGGTCATCAGCTTCTCCAACGATCGCGCGGCGGCGAAGCCGGGCGTCTTCGTGCTCGGCCTGGCGCCTCAGGCCCAGGTCGAGCGCGTCGTGCAATACGCGGCGGGACAGCAGGTCAAGCGCTTCGCCATTCTCTATCCCAACTCGGCTTATGGCAGCGTGGTGCGCCAGGCCTATCAGGATGCGGTGGTGCAGGCCGGCGGCGAGATCGCGCTGATGCAATCCTACGATCCCGCGCAAGGCGACCTGATGCCGACCATGCAGAAGCTGGTCGAGGCCTATAAGAGCAGCGGCTTCGATGCGCTGATGATCCCCGAAGGCGGCCAGAAGCTGCGCGCCATCGTCGCGATGCTGCCCGGCTTCGGCGTGCCGATCGCCGGCCCCGGCGGCGGGCCGATGCCCGCGGGTTCGGTGCGCCTGCTCGGCACCGCCTTGTGGAACGACCCCAGCCTCGCCGGCGAGAAGCTGCTGGCCGGCGGCTGGTTCGCGACCACGCCGCAAGACCGCTGGACCAGCTTCGTGCAGCGCTATCAGTCGGTCTACGGCGCGCCGCCGGACCTGCGCGCCGGCGTGGTCTACGACGCGGTGACCTTGGCGATCGCGCTTGGCAAGGCCAAGCCGGGCGGCGACTACAGCCTCACCCGCCTGACCGATCCTCTGGCCACGGGTTCCAACGACGGTGCGTTCGAGAGCAGCCGCAAGCCCCTGGTCGGCAGCTTCGTGTTCAATGGCGAGACCGTCACCCTGGTTGGCAACCACTTCAACTCCAAGGGCGGCGATCAGCCGCTCTACGGCCCCACGCAGCCGCCGGTGCTGAGCAGCGAAGCCCAGCGCATGCAGCAGGCGGCGATCGTCAAGGCTTTCGTCGAGGGGCAGCTGGCGAGCAACCCCAGCGCCAAGGTTCTGGTGCTGGGTGACCTG
>JAYSFH010000373.1:0-4430 GCA_041913405.1 Dongia sp.
TATATGGGCGTTAACACCAACCCCTGACCCCAGAGATCGGGCGCCCGATGTCCTCACCCGGCGAAAGATTCCTTTTGCCTGCAGGCCTTTCCGACGGCCTGCCGCCGGAAGCCGGCTTCGAGGCGGCGATCGTCGAGCGGCTGATGGCGGCCTTCGCCGCCTGGGGTTACGAGCGCGTCAAACCGCCGCTGATCGAGTTCGAGGACAGCCTCCTCTCCGGCCCCGGCGAGGCCATGGCGGCCGACACTTTCCGCCTGATGGACCCGGTGTCGCAGCGGATGATGGGTCTCAGGGCCGACATCACGCCGCAGGTCGGCCGAATCGCCGCCAGCCGGCTCACCAAGGCGCCGCGGCCGATTCGGCTCTCCTATGCCGGCCAGGTCTTGCGGGTGAAGGGCGAGCAGATGCGTCCCGAGCGCCAGATCGGCCAGGCCGGCGTCGAGCTGATCGGCACCACCGCCGCGGCGGCTGACGCCGAAGTCATCCTGCTCGGCGCCGAGGCGCTGAACGCGGTCGGCGTGAAGGCGCTGGTGGTCGATCTCAACGTGCCGAAGCTGGCGCCGGCGCTGCTGTGGGATGCCGGCATCGGCGATGCCAGCAGCCTGATCGGCGCGCTTGACCGCAAGGACATGACCGCGGTGCGCCGGCTGGCCGGCGAACTCACGCCGCTGCTCGAAGCGTTGATCCATGCCGTCGGCCCGGCGGACAGCGCGATCGAGGCGCTGAAGGCGCTGCCGCTGCGAGGGTCGGCCGCGACCCAGCGCGAACGCCTGCGCGAAGTCGTGGCGCTGATCCGTGCAGCGCGGCCGGATCTCACGCTCACCGTCGATCCCACCGATCACCGCGGCTTCGAGTATCACACCGGCGTCACCTTCTCGCTGCTGGCGCCGGCGGTGCGCGGCGATTTCGGGCGCGGCGGCCGCTATGTGAACCAGGCCGGCGAACCCGCGACCGGCTTCACCCTCTATCTCGATACCCTGCAGCGGGCATTGCCGGCGCCGGCGGCGCCGAACCGCGTCTTCGTGCCGAGCGGGACACCGGCGGCCGAAGCGCAGAAGCTGCGCGGCGAGGGCTGGGTGACGATCCAGGGCCTGGAAGCGGTGAAGGATGATGCGGCGGAAGCGCGGCGCCAGGGGTGCACGCGGCTCTGGCGCGACGGCCGCCCCGTCGAACTCGAGTAGCGGCCGAACTGAAGTAGGAGTTTAGACGTGGCGAATGTTGCAGTGATCGGCTCCCAGTGGGGCGACGAGGGCAAGGGCAAGATCGTGGACTGGCTCTCGGAGCGCGCCGACGTGGTCGTGCGCTTCCAGGGCGGCCATAATGCCGGCCATACGCTGGTGATCGGCAACCAGACCTACAAGCTGTCCCTGCTGCCCTCGGGCATCGTGCGCTCGAAGCTCTCGGTGATCGGCAACGGCGTCGTGGTCGATCCCTGGGCGCTGCTGAAGGAGATTGAGACTCTGCGCGGCCAGGGCGTCACCGTCACACCGGACAATCTCGCCCTCGCCGAGAATGCCGCCCTGATCCTGCCGTTGCATGCCAGGCTCGACATCCTGCGCGAGGAAGCGCGGGGTGCGGCCAAGATCGGCACCACCGGCCGCGGCATCGGCCCCGCTTACGAGGACAAGGTCGGCCGCCGCGCGATCCGCGCCTGCGATCTCCAGGATCTCGACAGCCTGGCCCCCAAGGTCGAGGCGCTGCTGCTGCACCACAACGCGCTGCTGAAAGGCATGGGCGCGCCGCAGGTCGACGGCAACGCGCTCATCAGCCAGCTCAAGGAAGTGGCGCCGAAGATCACGCCGTTCATCCGCGTGGTCTGGAAGGAGCTCAACGACCGGCGTCGCCGCGGCGACCGGATCCTGTTCGAAGGCGCCCAGGGCGTGATGCTGGACATCGACCACGGCACCTCGCCCTACGTGACCTCGTCCAACACCGTCGCCGGCCAGATCGCCGCCGGTGCCGGCATCGGCCCGCGCGCGGTCGGCTATGTGCTCGGCATCACCAAGGCCTATACGACGCGGGTCGGATCCGGTCCCTTCCCGAGCGAGCTCTTCGACAAGATCGGCGAGACCATCGGCGAGCGCGGCCGCGAGTTCGGCACCGTCACCGGCCGCCGCCGCCGCTGCGGCTGGTTCGACGCGGCGCTGGTGCGCCAGTCGGCCAAGGTCTCCGGCATCGACGGCATCGCGCTCACCAAGCTCGACATCCTCGACGGCTTCGAGGAATTGAAGATCTGCACCGGCTACACCATCGACGGCGCGGAAGTCGACCACCTGCCGGCCGCGACCCAGCTCCAGGCCAAGGCCAAGCCGGTCTACGAGAGCATCGAAGGCTGGAAGGAATCCACCAAGGGCGCCCGCTCCTGGGCCCAGCTGCCGGCGCAGGCGATCAAATACATCCGCCGCGTCGAGGAGCTGATCGAGGTGCCGGTGGCCTTGCTCTCCACCAGCCCGGAACGCGACGACACCATCCTGGTGACCGACCCCTTCGCGGATTGAGGCCGCTCCGACTGGTGACGGAGCTCTATCCCTGGATCAAGCTGGTGCACATCGCCGCGGTCACGGCGAGCGGCAGCCTGTTTGCGATCCGTGGCCTGCTGCTGATCCTCGGCCAACCCTGGGCCATGGCGCGGCCGGTCCGCACTCTCAGCCAGGCCATCGACACGGTGCTGCTGGCCGCCGCCATCACGTTGACCATCACCATCGGCCAGTATCCTTTCGTCGATGCCTGGCTGACGGCGAAGGTGCTGCTGCTCGTGGTCTATATCGCGCTCGGCATTCGCGCCTTTCGGCCGGAGCGGAGCGCGGCGGCGCGCCTCGGCTATTTCCTCGCGGCACTCGGCGTCTTCGCCTTCATTGTCTCCGTCGCGCTGACGCACGACCCGCGGGGCGTCTTCAGCTTGCTCTAGCCGGCAACGAGCATTGCGCTCTGCAGCCTCGCAACCTCGACCCGGTTTCGGCCGGCGCCTTTGGCGCGGTAGAGCGCTTCGTCGGCGTCCCGCAACAGCGCCCGGCCGTCGATCTTGGTGCCGGCGATGGCGACCGTCATTCCGACGCTGATCGTCACCCGCTTGTGCTCGCTTCCGCGATGCTCGATGTCCAATGCGTGGACGCTCTCCCGGATATGCTCCGCCAGTCGCCGGGCGTCCTCGCCACCTGTCCCGGTCAGGATCACCGCGAACTCCTCGCCGCCGTATCGAGCGACGCGATCGAGGCTGCGCCGAACACTGCCTTTCAGGGCACCGGCAACGCGCCGGAGGCAGTCGTCGCCGGAAAGATGTCCATACGTGTCGTTGAAGCCCTTGAACTTATCGACGTCGATCAGCAGCAGCGTGGTATCCGCTTGGCCGCGGGCGGCCCGGCTGAGCTCGTCCGCCAGGTATTCGTCGAATGCGCGGCGGTTCAGGCAGCCGGTCAGCGGATCGGTGCGCGAGAGCTCCTCCAGCCTGGCATTGGCGTTTTCAAGCAAGGTCTGGCTGTTCTTCAGCGCGGTGACGTCGGAAAAGGTGACCAGCGCGTTGCCGCTGGTGACGTTGACCCTGGCCTCGAGCCAACGGCCGTCGGCCATCTCGAACTGACTGGTGTTTTTGGCGCGGAGCAGTCCCGTTACCTGCGCGATCTGGGTTTCCTCATCGGTCCCTGAAACCACCGCCTTCTCGCCGCGGCGGATGGATTCCCGGATGACATCGGCATAGCGCGCGCCCTTCCGCCGCACGTCGTTCGTCATCGGGAATAGCTCGAGATAGCGGTCGTTGCAGAACACCATCCGCTCGTCGCTGTCATACATGACGAGCCCATCGGTCATGTTCGACAGGGCGTCCTTGAAATAGCGCTGGCTGAGCGCGAGCTCCTCTTCCAGCCGCTTCCGCTCGGAAATGTCCCGGTTGTGGGAGATCAGTCCCTGGAACTTGCCGGCCGAATCGAACACGGGAACCTTGAGCGTGGCGAGCCAGCCGCTCTTGCCATCGACATGCTGTACGAATTGCTCGATCGTGCGCGGCTTGCGCTCTTCGATGATCTCCAGCTCCTCGCCGCGAAACCGGCGGGCGACGTCGAGCGGGTAGTAATCGAAGTCGGACCTGCCGATCAGGGAATCGCGCGTGCCCGCGCGCATCAGATTCGCCGTCGCGGAGTTGGCGGCAATGAATTTTCCGGTCTCGTCCTTGATGTTCAGGCAATCCGGCAGCGCCTCGGTGATCGCGCCATAGATCAGATTTGTGCGCGTCAATTGCTGGCGATTGATTTCCCGGACCATGGCGAGTCCGGCCAGAAAAGTGGCGGCGAGACGCGAGGCCGCGATCAGGGCGCTCTGCGGCAGCGTGACGTCGAGGGAGGGGAGAAGGAAGCAGCCAAAAAAGGAAATCGCGGCACTGGCGAGCGCGAGCCAGCCGATTGTCCTGAATCCGGGCTGCCGTCCACGCAGCACGAGGT
>JAYSFH010000374.1:0-4429 GCA_041913405.1 Dongia sp.
CTTCGCGGCGGTCCTGCAGGCGCCCTCGCGCGATGCCGTCGGCGCCCTGCTGTGCGGGACGCCTGCGGAGATCCACCGCTGGCGCATCGGCGGCCGGCACTGAAGGTGATGCCGAAGCACGATCTCTTTCGCTGCCCGGTCTGCCGCGCCGACCTCGCGCCGGTCGAGCGGACCTTGCGCTGCCCGCAGCGGCACAGTTTCGATCTGGCCCGCGCCGGCTATGTCAACCTGCTGACCGGCCACGGCGCGGCGCCGGCGGAGGGCGGCGACGATGCACAGCAGCTCCAGCGCCGCGACGCCTTCCTGGCCAAGGGCCATTTCGACGGCGTCACCGATGCGATCCGCGCCGAACTCCCGCCCGGCGGCGGTGCGATCCTCGACGCCGGCTGCGGCACCGCCCATCACCTGCAGCGGCTCGCGAGCGGCAACCATCCTTCCGCCGGCATCGACGTCTCCAAGGAAGCCTGCGCGTTTGCCGCCAAGCGCTATCCCAAATCCGGCTTCGCCGTCGCCGACATCTGGCGCGACTGGCCGGTGCGCGATGCCTGCGTGGATCTCGTGCTCAGCATCTTCGCGCCGCGGAATTTCGCCGAGGCCGCGCGGGTGCTGCGGCCGGGCGGCAGGATCGCGGTCGCCTATCCCGGGCCCGACCACCTGATCGAGCTCCGCCGCGAGTTCGGCTTGATCGACCAGGGCGAAGCGAAGACAGAGACCTACGCCGCGGGGATCGCCGCCGCGGTCGGCAATCCCCGCCACCGCCGCCTCCGCGCCGAAGCGATGCTCGACGCCAGCGACATCGCCAATGTCATCCTGATGGGCCCGAACGCCCGCCATGCCCGGCTGACGGCTCTGCCGCCGGAAGCCCGCCGAAATGTCAGCTTCGACATCGAGCTGCTGATCGCGCGGAAGCGAACCTGAGGTTGAATACGGGATTGCTTCCCCCCGCCATTCGCCTGCATTAAACTCCGCTGCGTAGCTGCCACTGGGGACCGAGCTTCGATGTCCATGTCCGAGCGGACCGCCTGGATCCGAATACCCGCCAATGCCCTAGCCGCGCCCCTCGCCGTCCTGCTGCTCGTGATCGTTGCTTCCGCCACGCCGGCCCGCGCCATCATCAACGGCAAGCCGGTGACCGGAGCCGAGGCCTATGCCCGGGCCATCGTCGGCGTCGTGCCCGCGGACAAATACGATCACCCCGGCGCCTGCACCGGCATCCTGATCACGCCGCGGGCCGTGCTGACCGCGGCGCATTGCGTCTCCGGCGATGTGAAGAGCGTGAGCGTGGTGTTCGACCTCAAGATCGGCGATGCGCACAAGGTGGCCTCGACCCGCACGGTGATCCATCCGGACTACAAGGATGAGGAGGACAAATTCAGCGTCGGCGACATCGCGATCATCTTCCTCGCCGCGCACGAATATCCGACGGTGATCATTCCCTTCGACGCCAGCAAGGACTTCACCGACGGCCAGCAATTCGTCTTCGTCGGCTACGGTCGCGCGATCTCCGACCGGTCGCGCTCGACCGGCACGGCGCGCAAGGCCTCGATCGCCGCTGCCGGCTACGACACCCCGCGCGAGGTGGCGTTGAAGCCGCTGATGGACGCCTGGCCCTGCGACGGCGATTCCGGCGGCCCGATCATGCGCAAGGACATGAGCGGCCGCTACGCCTTGACCGGGATCATGAACGCGGTCTCCGCCGGCCCGGTCGGCGAATGCCTGTTCGAGAATTCCTTCATGACGCCGGTCTACAGCTACCGCGACTGGATCGCCGAGACCCTCGCCAAGGGCGGCTGAGCATGGCGGATCCCGATGAAAAGCCGCCGCGCCGCGGCCTCTCGCCCGGACTGCTGCTGATGGCGGTTGTGGCCTTGGTCATCACCATCGCGGCCACTGTAAAAACCCTGCAACAGAACTGACACAAACCCCGATTTGCGGCTATGCTGCGGCCAAGACCTACAGGGGGCCGGGGGACGCACCATGGTGCTGAGGCTGTTTCGCAAGCTGATGCCGCGCGACGAGCGCTTCGTCGAGCGGTTCTGCCGCCATTCCGCGATCGTGGTCCAGGGCGCGGAGGAATTCCGCAAGATCCTGTCCGGGACCAACTATGACGCGCATTGCACGGAGCTGTTCCGCCTGGAAGACGCGGCGGACGACATCACCAAGGAGACGGTGCATGCCGTGCACCGGAGCTTCATCACCCCGTTCGACCGCTCCGAAGTGCTGGAGCTCATCTCCACCCTCGACGACGTCATCGACATTATGAAGGACGCCGCGCGGCGCCTCGGTCTCTACAAGGTCGCCTATACGCCGGAGATGATCGGCATGGCCGATTGCGCGGTCCGCGCCAGCACGGCGATCCGCGACGCCATGCCGGCCCTGAGCGCGATCGGCCGCAACGAAGCCGTATTCCGGGAGATGCAGGCCAAGGTCCGCGCCGCCGAGAGCGAAGCCGACGATCTCCGGGAGCGCGGCATGAAGGCGCTGTTCGCCGGATCCGATCCCACCGGCGACAAGCTGATCGGCGAGCGGGTCTATGAGCTGATCGAGGCCGTGGTCGATCGCTGCGAGGACGTGACCGACGTCATCGCCGGCATCGTCGTCGAGCATGTGTGACCTCGCTCCGATCGTGATGGACCGAGTGCGCGGCACCCCCTCCCAACCCTCCCCCGAAGCCCGTCGGCGAATGCCGACATGCGTCGGCGGGGGAGGGCTAATCTGCGCAGGCTCCCGATGATCTCCATGCATCTCCTGGTCGGGCTGATCGTCATCGCGCTCGCCTTCGATTTCCTGAACGGCTTGCACGACGCGGCGAACTCGATCGCCACGATCGTCTCGACCCGCGTGCTGTCGCCGGTCTTCGCGGTGTTCTGGGCCGCCTTCTTCAACTTCATCGCCTTCCTGGTGTTCGGGCTGCACGTCGCCGACACCATGGGCAAGGGCATCATCAGCGCCAACATCGTCGATGCCCAGGTGATCTTCGGTGCCCTGGTCGGTGCCATCTTCTGGAACGTGCTGACCTGGATCTACGGCATCCCGTCCTCGAGCAGCCACGCGCTGATCGGCGGGCTGGTCGGCGCCGGTATCGCCAAGGCAGGATTCGCCGCGGTGATCTGGAGTGGGCTCGGCACCGTCGCGCTGTTCATCGTGCTGTCGCCACTGATCGGCCTCTGCCTCGCCGGCGTGCTGGTCATCCTCTCCTCCTGGGCCTCGGTCCGTTCGACACCCTTCGCCGCGGACCGCCGCTTCCGGGTGCTGCAGTTCATTTCGTCGTCGCTGTTCAGCCTCGGCCATGGCGGCAACGACGCGCAGAAGACCATGGGCATCATCGCGATCCTGCTCTATTCGCAGGGCTATATGCCGGAGGGCTTCCATGTCCCGTTCTGGGTGGTGATCACCTGCCAGGCGGCGATGGGCCTCGGCACCCTGAGCGGCGGCTGGCGGATCGTGAAGACGGTCGGCTCCAAGATCACCGACCTGAAGCCGATCCAGGGCTTCTGCGCCGAGACCGGCGGCGCCATGGCTTTGTTCGGCGCGACCTTCCTCGGCATACCGGTCTCGACCACCCACACCATCATCGGTGCGGTGGTTGGCGTCGGCGCGATGCGGCGGACCTCCGCCGTGCGCTGGGGCACCGCCAGCAACATCGTCGTCGCCTGGGTGGTCACCCTGCCCGCGGCCGCCCTGGTCGGCGGCATCTTCTATGAGATCGCCGCGCTGTTCGGCTAAGTCCGCAGCCCGCCGATATCCCAAGCTAATGTGTGTTCAGGGCGGCGGCCGTCTCCTTGCCCTGGGTTACCGGCAGGATCTCGAACTCGACCAGGTCGGCCCACTCCGCCACCCAGCGCTGCAGCAGGGTCACATCGTCGCATTCCATTACCTGGAAGCAGCGGCCGAGATCGGCGGTGACCCAGCTGGCGACGAAGCTGATCCCGTCGGGCATGAGGCGGCCCTTTTCCCGGAAGCGGGCATAGACCGCCTTGGCGTCCTGGTTCCGGAAATGCTCGATCACCATGAACTGCAAGGTTTTCCCCCCAAGTCTTCTAACTTCGTCATCCCGGACTTGATCCGGGGATCTCTTGCAGGAGATCGCAGCGGATAGAGACCCGCGGGTCAACCCCCGGATCAAATCCGGGGGCGCGGGTGACGGTTGGACAATGGGCGGAAATGGGCTAGGACACCGCCAAACTCACCTTGCGAGGAGCCTATCATGGCCGCCCAGATGACCGCCCCGAAGATCGCTGCCGAGACCGATACCCTGCTGCAGAGCCTGGGCATTCCCCGCGAGCACTATACCGGCGGCAGCATGTCGGTCCACTCGCCGATCACCGGCGAGGAGATCGCCAAGGTGCATGTCGCCACCCCGGCCGAGGCCAAGAAGGTCGTCGAGGCCAGCCACCAGGCCTTCCTGGCCTGGCGCGAGGTGCCGGCG
>JAYSFH010000375.1:0-4415 GCA_041913405.1 Dongia sp.
CTCGGGCAGGAGGTGGAGCAAGAGAAGCAGAGGATGCATTCCCAGAGGCCGTCCAGCTTGGCCCGGTCCTCCGGCGTCTGCAGCCGTTCGCGTTCCGGCGGCAGGGTCTCCGTCTTCAGCCAGGGTTCGATCGACTGATACTGGGCGAAGATCTGGGTCAGGTCCGGCACCAGGTCCTTGATCACAGACATATGCGGGAGCGGGTAGATCCGGACGTCGCCTTTGATCTCGCTGATGAACTTGGTGCAGGCCAGCGTGTTGGCACCGTCGATGTTCATCGAGCAGGAGCCGCAGACTCCCTCGCGGCAGGAGCGGCGGAAGGTCAGCGTGGAATCGATCTCGTTCTTGATCTTGATGAGGGCGTCCAGGACCATCGGGCCGCAGGCATCGAGATCGATCTCGTAGGAATCGATCGTCGGGTTGCCGCCCTGGTCGGGATCCCAGCGGTAGATCTTGAAGGTCTTGACGCGCTTCGCCCCGGCCAGCGCCTTGAAGCTCTTGCCGGGCTTGGGACGACTCTCAGCGGGGAGGACGAGTTCGGCCATGTTCTTCGCTCAGTAAACCCGCGCCTTGGGCGGGAAGGATTGCACGTCGTTGGACAAGGGCTGCAGGTGGACCGGGCGGTAGTCGATCCGGGTCTTCCCCTGCTCGTCCATCCAGGTCACCGTGTGCTTCATCCAGGTCTGGTCGTTGCGGTCCGGGAAGTCCTCGCGGGCATGGGCGCCGCGGCTTTCCTCGCGGTTGGCGGCGGATTCGATCGAGACCACGGCCTGGACCATCAGGTTGTCGAGCTCGAGAGTCTCCATGAGATCGCTGTTCCAGATCAGCGAGCGGTCCTCGACCTTGACGCGGTCCTTCATGCCGAAGATCTCGCGCATCTTCTTGACGCCGACCCCGAGCGATTCGCCGGTGCGGAACACCGCGCAGTCGTTCTGCATGGTCTTCTGCATGTCGAGGCGGAGCTTTGCGGTCGGGATGTCGCCCTTGGCGTTGCGGGCCTTGTCCAGCCGGTGCAGGGCGTATTGCCCGCCGTCCTTCGGCATGTTGCGGTGCGGCTCGTTCTTCGAGAGGATCTCGGCGGCGCGGATCGCGGCCGAGCGGCCGAACACCACGAGGTCGAGCAGCGAGTTGGAGCCCAAGCGGTTGGCGCCATGCACCGAGACGCAAGCCGCCTCGCCGATCGCCATCAGGCCGGGGACGATCTCATTGGCATTGTCGCCGTTCTTGGTCACGACCTCGCCGCGGTAGTTGGTCGGCACCCCGCCCATGTTGTAGTGGCAGGTCGGCAGCACCGGGATCGGCTCGCGGGTCACATCGACGCCGGCGAAGATCCGCGCGGTCTCGGCGATGCCGGGCAGCCGCTCGTGGATCACCTTCGGGTCCAGGTGCTCGATGTGGAGATGGATGTGGTCCTTGTGCTCGCCGACGCCACGGCCTTCGCGGATCTCCATGGTCATGGAGCGGCTGACCACGTCGCGCGAGGCGAGGTCCTTGGCTGACGGAGCATAACGCTCCATGAAGCGCTCGCCCTCGGAATTGGTGAGATAACCGCCTTCGCCGCGGACACCTTCGGTGATCAGACAGCCGGCGCCGTAGATGCCGGTCGGGTGGAATTGGATGAACTCCATGTCCTGGAGCGGCAGGCCGGCACGCAGCGCCATGGCATTGCCGTCGCCGGTGCAGGTATGCGCCGAGGTGCAGGAGAAATAGACCCGGCCATAGCCGCCGGTCGCCAGCACCACGAGCTTCGCGTGGAAGCGATGGATCGTGCCGTCATCCAGGTCCCAGGCGACCACGCCGACGCAGGCGCCGCTCTCATCCATGATGAGGTCGATGGCGAAATACTCGACGAAGAACTCGGCGTGGTGGCGGAGCGCCTGCTGGTAGAGCGTGTGCAGGATCGCGTGGCCGGTGCGGTCGGCGGCGGCGCAGGTGCGGTGCGCGATGCCCTTGCCGAACTCGGTGGTCATGCCGCCGAACGGGCGCTGGTAGATCTTGCCGGCCTCGGTGCGGCTGAAGGGCACGCCGTAATGCTCGAGCTCGATGATCGCGGGCACCGCCTCGCGCACCATGTATTCGATCGCGTCCTGGTCGCCCAGCCAGTCCGAACCCTTGATGGTGTCATACATGTGCCAGCGCCAGTCGTCCGGCCCCATGTTGCCCAATGAGGCCGAGATGCCGCCCTGCGCGGCGACGGTGTGGCTGCGGGTCGGGTAGACCTTGGAGATGCAGGCGGTCTTCAAGCCCTTCTCCGCCATGCCGAAGGTCGCGCGCAAGCCGGCGCCGCCGGCCCCCACCACCACCACGTCATACTGGTGATCGACGAAGGGATAGGCGTCGCCGTTAATTCTGGGTGCGCCGTTGATCGGGGTGTCAGCCATGGCAGGTCAGGACTTCGTTGTTGTGCTCAGCCGGCGAAGGCCGCCACCAGCAGCGCGATGATCGCCGCGGTCGCGAAGCCGAAGCCGGCGAATTGGATCAGGATGACGAGGGCGTGCTTGGCGAACTTGCCGTGGACATAGTCTTCGACCACCACCTGCAAGCCCAGCACCGCATGATAGAAGGCCGCGAACAAGGTCAGCGCCAACGCACCCAGGGTGAAGGGCGCGCTCAGCCACTGGGCGATCGCCGCATGATCGGCGCCGGCGAGGCATACGACGGAGGCAACGAACCAGAGCCCGAGCGGGATGAGGGCCAGCGCGGTCATGCGCTGCATCCACCAATGCCCGACGCCTTCCTTGGCGGCACCGAGGCCGCGCACCCGCGCGATCGGAGTCCGGAGCGACTTGTGGGATGCCTCGGCCATCAGAACGCACCCATCCGGTAATAGCCGATGATCCAGGCCGCGAGGGTGAGCAAAGCGGTGCCAATCAGGACGGCGTAGCCCGACTTGTAGGCGGTCGGCAGCTCGAAGCCCCAGCCGGCATCCCAGGCGAGGTGCCGGATGCCGTTCAGCAGGTGATAGAAGAAGGCGACGGTCCAGCCGAGCAGCAGCAGCCGGCCGATGATCGAACCGTTGAAGCTCTGCAGCCTGTCGAAGGCCTCAAGCCCGCTCGCCGCGGCGGTGAGCCAGCAGACCAGATAGAGCAACCCGACCGCGAGACCGATGCCGGTGAAGCGGTGCAGGATCGACGTGACGGAAGTGAGCTGGCGCTGATAGATCTGGAGATGCGGCGACAGCGGTCTGGGATGGCCGGCCATGATCGTGCTTCTGCTCGTCCCTTTAAGGCAATTCGGGGGTTAGGCAGTGATGCGCCGGACGGGCGCGATTGCAGTGCAGCAAAGCCCCCGACAGATACGCCTTTCGCCTCAGAGCGTCAATCATACGGGGGAAGATGGTAAACCTCTGGTTAACCCCGAATAACTCAGCGCCCACGCTTCCCTCTAGGGATCAATACGCTGTAGTCGAGGTCCAGGACCACCGCTTCGGGATATTTTCCATCCGCACCCGCCTTCGGAAAATCCGTGCAAGGATGGTCCTTGGCGGCGATGGTCCTGAGGCGCAGGGCGCCGATGTCGCCGCGCCCGGGAAGCTCGGTTTTTCCGGTGATCTCGCTCCAAGCATAGACGGTGTCGCCGGCGAAGCTCGGGGCGACATGCCGGCCGCCATGGATCGCCGCGATCCGGAAGGCGTTGCCGAGGCCGTTGAAGGAGAGCGCGCGGGCCAGCGAGATGATGTGGCCGCCGTAGATCAGGCGCTTGCCGAACCGGCCCTTGGCCTCGGAATGCTGGTTGAAATGCACCTTGGCATTGTTCTGGTAGAGCCGGGTCGCGGTCATGTGGTCGGATTCCTCGAGCGTCATCCCGTCCACATGGTCGATCTGCTCGCCGACCGCGTAGTCGTCCCAGAGATGCCGCGCGCCGGAGAGATCCAGGTCCAGATCCTGGAAATCCAGCGAGGCCGGCACGGTGAAGTTCTGCACGCCGACTTCGGCCGGGAGCTCCGGGGTCACCGCTTCCGGGGCCGGCGAAGTCTTGTCGCGCTTCCGGACCATCACCCAGCGGATGTAGTCGAGCACCGTCTCGTCCCACTGGTTGACGCCGGTCGAGCGCACGGTGACGACACCGGTCTCCCGGTTGGAATTCTCCTTGAGGCCGATCACGATCGAGGTGGCGGTCAAGGTGTCGCCGGGAAATACCGGCGCCCCGAAGCGGCAGTCGGCATAGCCGAGGTTGGCGACGGCGTTCAGCGAGATGTCGGCGACGGTCCGCCCGAACACCTTGTGGAAGACCAGCAGGTCATCGACGGGCGCCCGGGCATAGCCGATCGACTGCGCGAAGCTGTCGGAGGACGGCAGCGCGAACCTGGAACCGGTGAGGCCGATGTAGAGGGCGACGTCGCCTGCCGTGATGGTGCGCGGCACCGCATGCCGGATCACCTGGCCGAGCTTGAAATCCTCGAAGAAATTCCCGGG
>JAYSFH010000376.1:0-4399 GCA_041913405.1 Dongia sp.
GATCTGACCGACATCCTGATCGGCAAGCGTATCGTGGCGCTCACCGACTTCCCCCAGGCAGCCCAGGAAAAGCTCATGCGCCGCAGGCGCTTGCGCTCTTCTCTCAGTCCGATCACGGAGGCCTTGGGCGTGCCGATGGACGACGACGGCCTGCTGCCCTGAGCCCGGTTGGGCGCAGCCGCAGGCCACCGCTGGCGCGAATCAACGCTTCCGACAGTTTAAGTTATGAGCGGTTAGACCGCGTCCTGGCTCACGGAGATCGAGAGGCCCGGCGAGTAGTAGAGCCGCGTGCCGTCCTCGAAGACCCAGAACTGCATGCCGCCGACATCGATGCCGCCGGCAGTCGTGTGGGCCGGCGATACACCCGAATCCAGCACCCTCAGGTCGGTTTCGATGTTCACCTGCGGATCGTCGCCCTCGTTCATGACGACAATCTCGCCGTTTGCGTCCGGCAGCAGATCGGAGAGCGCGAGTCTGACGGTCAGGTCCAATTCCTGGTCCTGATGGTCGAACTCCAGATCCGTGTCCCCGGTCAAGGCCGGGACCTCGTGTTTCCCGTCCATCAACCCATCCCTCACTTGGCACCCAACTTGATGTGTAACATGTACATAAAATGCCCGCAGAACTCTAATTAAATGTTAAGCGAAAGCTTGGTAATCCGCCGAAGATCGCACCGGACGGTTCGCTTTCGCGCAAATCCCTCGCCGCAGAGCATATAATTTCAATGTGTTAGCTCCGATCCCTCAGAAGGGATCTGGCGGAGGATGCGGGACCTGGACAGGGCCGGTGCAGCGCCGCGCCGTCGGACGACAAACGGCCGTTAACCGACTATAGTTCCAGGGAAGATGGGGAATCGGCGGGCCGATTCCGGGGATTCGGGCGGAATGGCAAGCATCGGCGGTGCAATCGGGAAACGCTCGGCGGCGGTCGCCATCGCCATTGCAGTCACATTGCTGGTCGCCTTCACCATGGTCCGGCTCGACCCGGCCCTGCTCGACCGGGTGGAGGCTGAAAACTACGACCTGCGCTTCCGGATCCGCGGGGTCGAGAAGCCGGGTCCGGAGACCGTCGTAGTCGCCGCCGACGAGAAGACCGCCGCAGTCTTTGGGCGCTGGCCGTTCTCGCATCGCTACTTTGCCCTCGCCATCGACCGCCTGAAGGCGGACGGCGCCAAGGTCATCGCCTTCGACATCATCTTCCCCGACCCGGAATTGTCCTTTCCGGACGACGTCCGGGCGAAGCTCTCGGCGCTGGCCGCGGCGATGCCGCCGGACTCCGCCGAAGCCAAGGGGCTGCAAGCCGTTCTCGATACGCCGAGCCCTGACGACGCCATGGCGCAAGCGATGCGGTCCGCCGGCAACGTGGTGCTGCCCTTCACGCTGGACATGGGCGACGCCGAGATTCGCGGGGTCGAAGCGCCGCCCTTCGTCGAGGACTGGGCCTACGGCAAGCTCGATGCGCGACCCGACGGCAGCAACGACGTCGGCAAGCAGGCGATCGGGGTGCTGCCGCCGGTGCAGCAGTTGGGCGAGTCCGCCGTCGCCGGCGGCTTCGTCAACGTCGACAAGGATCGCGACAGCGCGCCGCGTTCGGAGAATTTCGCCTGGCAGTTCGACGGCGAGACCTACCCGCCGCTGTCGCTGGCGGCCGCCGCGGCCTATCTCGGCGTATCGCCGCTGGATCTTCAGATCACGCTGGGCTCGCCGATGGAACTCGGCAATGTTGCGGCCGGCGACCGGCGGCTGCCGATCAACAGCGCCGCCAAGATGCTGGTCAATTACTACGGCCCGAACCAGACCATTCCCACCTACTCGCTGCTTGATGTGGTCGAGGGCAAGTTCGCGCCCGGCACCTTCTCCGGCAAGGTGGTCTTCGTCGGCGTGACGCTGACCGCGGTGCAGGATCTTTTCAAGTCGGCCTTCAGTCTCAATTTCCCCGGCGTCGAGCGGCACGCCACGATCACCCAGCGCATCCTCGAAGGACCGGTGCTGGTGGAGCCGGATTACATGGTGCTGGTCAATCTCAGCGCGCTGGTCGTGCTGGGATTGCTGACGGCGGGTTTCACCGCCCGAATGCCTGCCAGCGGCGGAATTACCGGCACCGTCATCCTGGTCGTCGTCTGGTGGGGCATCGGCCAGTTGGCGCTGTTCCCAGGTGGGGTCCGGCTGAACTTCGTCTACCCGGCGCTGGCGGTCCTGGCGAATTTCATCGCGATGACCGTGCTCCGAGTGGTGCGCGAGGAGCAGCAGCGCCGGGCCGCCGAGCGCGACCTCAGGATCAGCGAGGAGCGCTATGCGCTGGCCGCGCGCGGCGCCAACGACGGGCTCTGGGACTGGGATCTCGTCACCAGCCGCTTCTACTCCTCGCCGCGCTGGCACCAGATGCTGGGCATCGCCGCGGAGGAAGCGCGCGGCACGCCGGACGACTGGTTCACCCGCACCAACACCGACGACGTGACGACCCTGCGGGCCGCGATCGACGCGCATCTCGCCGGCCAGTCGGCGCATTTCGAGCAGGAATTCCGCATGCGCCATGCCGACCAGAGCGACCGCTGGATGCATGCCCGCGGCCTCGCTGTGGTGGACAAGATCGGCAAGCCCTATCGCTTCGCCGGCTCGATGACCGACATCACCGACCGCAAGCTGGCCGAGCGGCAGCTGCTGTTCGACGCCTTCCACAGCCGCCTGACCGGCCTGCCCAACCGCGCGCTGCTGATCGATCGCATCAACCAGGCGACACAGCTCTGGCATCCGGGCGGCGAAAGCGACGTGATCGTGCTGATCCTCGACCTCGACCACTTCCGGCACATCAACGAGACGCTCGGCCAGGCGATCGGCGACCAGGTGCTGATCTCGCTGGCACGCAACCTCGAGCCGGCCTTGCGCCCGGACGACACCCTGGCGCATCTCGGCGAGGACGAGTTCGCGATCCTGCGCTTCTCGGCCGGCGATGTCCGCGGGCAGCTCGAGCAGCTGCTGGAGACGCTCTACAAGGTCATGGCCGAGCCGATCTCGATCGACGGCCGCGATTTCGAGATGACCGCCAGCATCGGCTATGTCTTCGCCTCGCAGTCCGCCGGCGAGAGCGGCGACGAGCTGTTGCGCGACGCCAATCTCGCGCTCTACAAGGCCAAGACCACCGGCCGAAACAAGGCCGAGCCGTTCGAGGCGGCGATGCACGCGACCGCGGTCAAGCGCTTCGACCTCGAGGCCGATCTCCGCCGCGCCATCGCCAAGGGCGGGGAGCTCGAGCTCTTCTATCAGCCGATCATTGACATCCAGAACGACCGCATGCACGGCTACGAGGCGCTGCTGCGTTGGCGCCACCCGACCCGCGGCCTGGTCTCGCCGATCGATTTCATCCCGCTGGCGGAGGATACCGGCCTCATCGTCGAGATCGGCCGGCGGTGCATCCTGGAAGCTGCGCGCCAGATCCAGGCCTGGACCCCGCCCGGCGGCGGCAAGCCGCCCCAGGTCGCGGTCAACGTCTCCGGCCGGCAGTTCGCGGCCGACGGCCTGCTCGACGACATCGAGAACGCGCTCCGGATCACCGAGATCCCGCCCGGCAGCCTCAAGGTCGAGGTGACCGAGAGCCTGGTCATGGACAACCCCGAGCGCACGGTCGATCTCCTGAAGCGGATCATGGCGATCGGTTGCAAGGTTTCGATCGACGATTTCGGCACCGGCTATTCATCGCTCTCGCACCTGCACCGCTTCCCCTTCAACACGCTGAAGATCGACCGCTCCTTCATCGTGCGCATGGCCGACAGCCGCGAGGGCTACGAGATCGTCCGCGTCATCGCCAGCATGGCGAAGGTGCTGGAGCGCGACGTCGTCGCCGAGGGCGTCGAGGACCAGACCTCGGTCGCGACCCTGCGCGAGATGGGCGTCGAGTTCGTCCAGGGCTATGTCTACAGCAAGCCGCTGCCGGCGGCGGAAGCGACCGCCTTCCTGGAGAAGTGGCGCGAGAAGGAACGCAGCCGCGGGACTTCAAAGGCGGCGAGCTAAGCGCTCAATGCACCTTGATCGGCGGCAGATCTTTCAGCCGCTTGTCGATCGCCGCCTTCATCGGCAGGCTGGGCTGGGCGCCGGGGATCAGGCAGGCCAGCGCGCCGGCGACCGAACCATAGGCGAGGCCGCGCGTGAGGTCGCCGCCGCTGTCGATCGCCGCGGCGAAGGCGCCGACAAAGGCGTCGCCGGCGCCGACGGTGTCGACCGGCGTGATCAGCAGCGCGGCCACGTCGTAGATCTTGTGGCCGGAGAAGCCGCTGGCGCCCTCGCCGCCCAGGGTGACGATCACCGTGGTCTGCGCGGCCTCTGCCACCGCGGCTGCGGCGGCGCGGGGGTTGTCGCGGTGGCGGCCGAGCGAATCCGCGACGATCATCGCCTCGGTCTCGTTG
>JAYSFH010000377.1:0-4394 GCA_041913405.1 Dongia sp.
CACGATCCGACGACCTTGAACCGCCAGGGCAACGACCGGGGCACCGCCTATCGCTCCGCGATCTACTACACCAGCCCCGAGCAGAAGCAGATCGCCGAGGACACCATCGCCGACGTCAACGCCTCGGGCCTCTGGCCGGGCAAGGTGGTGACCGAAGTCGCCCCGGTGGGACCGTTCTGGGAGGCAGAGCCCGAGCACCAGGATTACCTGGAGCGCTATCCCAGCGGCTATACCTGCCACTTCATCCGCCCCGACTGGAAGCTGCCCGAGCGGAAGAAGACCCAGGCCGCGCAATAGCCAGCATCGGCCGCCGAAAGCGGTTCCACGGCTTCCGTCACGTCCTCTATAGTGGCGGAAGCGGTGGAGCCTGTTCGCAGCGATGAACCCGAGACCCGACCCGAATCCGCGCGTTCTCTTCGTGGAAGACGACAAGGCCATCACGAACGTGATGGTCCGCTATCTCGGTGCGTCCGGCTATACGGTGGAGCCGGTCGAAAGCGTCGATGCGGCCTTGCGGTCCTTCTCCCAATCCCGGCCTGACATCATCGTCACCGACATCTTCTTCGCCGGGGGCGGTGACGGCTTTGCCCTGATCGAACAGGTCCGCGCCCGGGATTCCGACCTGCCGATCATCGCCATCTCCGGCGGGCGGGCCGGCTTCGACGTGCTGGCCCAGGCGGCGAAGCTCGGCGCCAATGCGACGATCGAGAAGCCGTTCAGCGCCGCCTACCTGGTAGACACCATCGACCGCTGCCTGGAAGCGCGGGTCGCCGGCGCTTGATCTCCACCCACCCGGCCCTCAGCGCGGCCGCAGCGAAAGACTGAGCAACCAGCAGAGAGCGCCACGCTCCCCAACGGGTTCCGGTGCTTCATCAGGGGCGGCTTCCAGCTGCGGGGTGCATTCCGGCACGCCCCATGTCTGCTTGATGGCGGGCGGCTGGCGCGTCGTTAGCCGTGCCACTTCGACCAATACGGAAAAGATCGGATCCATGTCGGGTCTCCTGCCGCGATAGTCACAGGGCGGATTGAAGCGGAGAGCTGCAAACGGAGCGCAATCGCGGCGTTTGCGCGTAGGGCCGGACCCGTGAATAATCCGCAAATTCGTCGGTTTGACCGCGAACGGGGCTGATATGACCCGAATGGATCAGAGTCCCTTACCTGTCCAGCTTCGGTTGCTCGGCGGCTTCGAGCTTCAACCGGACCAGAACGCAGCCGCGGTTGCGGTCGGGCGAAAGGTCCGTGCCTTGTTGGCCTGCCTCGCGATCGCGCCCGGAATGGTATGGCCTCGCGAGAAACTGATGGCGTTGCTCTGGAGCGACCGCAGCGACGAGCAGGCCCGTGGCAGCCTGCGCCAGGCTCTGGCCGAGTTGCGGCGCGCGCTCGGCGCAGCACCGGTGCTTCGCGCAGAGCAGGATGCCATCAGCCTCGATCCCGGCGCGCTGACGGTTGACGTCGTCGCCTTCGAGAGCCTGGCGAAGGAAGGCCGATGGGAAGAAGCGGCGGCGGCTTATCGCGGGCCGCTGCTCGATGCGCACGGCGTCCACGACGGCGCGTTTGAAGCCTGGATCCGGATCGAGCGCGACCGGCTCCACGACCTCGCCATGACCGTGCTCGACCGACTTGCGGCGGCACAATCCGGCGAGGCGGCGATCCTAAGCGTCCAGCGGCAGCTGCAGCTCGAGCCCACGCGCGAGGCTTCGCACCGCAAGCTGATGAGCCTCTACGCCGCCGCCGGCGAGCGCGCACACGCACGACGCCAATTCGAGCAGTGCCGGGAAATTCTCCGGCGTGAATTGCAGGTCGGACCGGATGCAGAGACGGAACGCTTGCATCGGCAGATCCAGGAGGAGACCGCTGAGGTTGCGGCGACGGCGTCGGATTCCCCCACGCCGGCGGCCAGCAAGCCGTCGATTGCGGTTCTGCCCTTCTCGAATCCGAGCGGCGCTGCCGAGCAGCAGTATTTCTCCGACGGAATTACCGACGACATCGCCACCGAGCTCAGCCGGTTTCACGAGATCCAGGTCACGGCGGGTGATTCGGCGTTCCGATTCAAGGGCGGTCATGGCGATGTCCGCGAGCTCGCCGCCCGCCTCGGCATCAACTATGTGGTCGAAGGCAGCGTGCGGCGTTCCGGCAGCCGGGTGCGGATCACGGCGCAGTTGATCGACGCGGAAACGGCGAACCACGTCTGGGCGGAGCGCTACGACCGCGAACTGGCCGACGTCTTCGATCTGCAGGACGAGATTGCGCGGACCATTGTCGTCGCCGTCGCCGGGCGCATGGACGTCGACGGCGCCGCACGTGCACGGCGCAAGGCGACCTCCAACCTATCCGCCTACGACTTCTATCTGCGCGGCCGGGAGTACACGTACAAATACGAAGGTATCCTTGGCGGTGAGCCGTTCTTCCTGAAGGCGATCGAGCTGGATCCCCGCTTTGCGTCCGCTCACGCCTTTCTCAGCCTGATCTCAACCATGAAGTATCAGTTCGATGCCGACCGCAGCCATCTGCAGGCGGCCGAGCACTGGGGCCGGCGCGCGGTGGCGCTCGACAGTGCCGATGCCTGGTGTCACCTCTCGGTGGGCCATCCGCTGATTTTCCAGAATCGCCTCGGCGAGGCCGGGCATTTTATGGAAAGGGCCGTGGCGCTCAATCGCAACAGCTCCCGCATCGGTGCGATGCATGCCCTGTGGCTCAACTACATGGGCCGCACCGACCAGGCCCTGGCCTCCATGGCATCGATCTTTCGCCGCGATCCGATGCCGCTCGACTGGTATTGGGACGTGCTGGCGATGGCGCAGACCACCGCCGGCCTCTATGCGGAAGCCGTCGCAACCTACCAGCGAATGCTGGAAATGCCGGAATGGGGCTATGCCTATCTCACGATCTGCCACGTCGGGCTCGGCCAGATGGCGGAGGCGCGCGCCGCCGCGGCGAAATTCGCCAGCCATGGGCCGATCAGCAATATCTCCGACTTCATCGCCATGGAGCCGTTTCGGGATCGCCGCCGCCCTCGCGCGGGGCGGCGTCCCGCAGGATAGGCCTACGGATTGAGCGGCACCACCGAGATCGAGTTGAAGGGCGAGCCTTCGACGATCTTGGTCGAGGTGACGAGATAGACCAGGACGTTCTTGGTCTTGTCGTGGAAGCGCGTCACCTGCAGCGACTTGAAGACCGCCGAGGTGCGTTCGGAGAACACCACCTCGCCGTCCTCGCTCTCGTCGATCTTGCCGATGATCTTGAGCGGCCCGACCGCGCGGCAGGCGATCGAGAAGCGGCTCGGGTCCTCGGCCAGGCCCACCGCGCCGCTGATGCCGCCGGTCTCGGCCCGGCTGATGTAGCAGGCGGCATTCTCCACCTTGGGATCGTCGTATCGGTCCACCACCACCTTGTCATTCGGGCCGACCCAGCGGAATGTGGTCGAGGTCGCGCCGATCCGCTCCTGCGCGGTGGCCGAACCGGCGCCCATCAGCAGGGCGAGGGTGGCGAAGAGGAACGACAGGCGGCGTAAGGTCACGCGGGGACTCCTTGGCGAAATGGCGTCGGGCGGTTGCCGACATAGATAGGTGCCGCCGGCGTCCCGACCAGAGGCAGGCGTCTCATCGCCGCGGTTTCCGCGACCGGGAACCGGGCCCCCGCCTCACTCCGGGCGGCGCGGCGATCTCGCGCAGCAGCCAGTCGCGGAACTGCGCCTCGATCGAGCCCTTGGCGAGGCCGCGGCGGCTGACCAGGAAATAGGCGAACTGCTTCGGCCCGCGCAGCACCAGATCGAACGGCTTGATCAGGCGTCCGGCCGCGAGGTCGTCGCCGATCAGGGTCGAATCGCCGAGCGCGATGCCCTGCCCCTCGATCGCCGCCTGGATCGCCAGCGCGGAATGGACGAAGCGCACGGTGCGCCCGCGCCGCACGCCTTTTAGGTTCGCGGCGTCGAGCCAGGTCTCCCAGTTCGGCCAGTTGGCGCCCTGGGAATGCCAGTCCACCTCCAGCAGGGTGTGGCGCAGGAGATCGCGCGGGTCCGGCTTCCGCCGCCCGCCCTGCAGCAAGGCCGGGCTGCAGACCGGGACGATGTATTCGTCGCCCAGCCGATCGACCTGATAGTCCGGAAAGGTGCCGACGCCGAACTGGATCGCGACATGATGCTCGCGGCCCGAGAGCTCGACGATGCGGTTCTGAACGTCGATGAAGACGTCGATCTCCGGCACCTGGGCGAGGAAGCGGTCCAGCCGCGGCACCAGCCATTTCGAGGCGAAGGACGGCGCGACGCTGACCCGGAGGCTCGGCTTGGTGGGCTTGAGCTGCGCCATCGCCTCGGCGATGTCCTCGAAGGCGCCGTCGACCGCCTTCTTCAGGATTTCGCCCGATGCAGTGAGCCGGACGGCGCGGGCGGTGCGCTG
>JAYSFH010000378.1:0-4385 GCA_041913405.1 Dongia sp.
GGGCGCCGGCGCCACCTTCCCCTTCCCGATCTATGCCAAGTGGGCCGACGCCTACCACAAGGAAACCGGCGTGGGCCTGAACTACCAGTCGATCGGTTCCGGCGGCGGCATCAAGCAGATCAAGGCCGACACCGTGACCTTCGGCGCCAGCGACATGCCGCTGAAGCCGGAAGACCTCGAGGCGGCCGGCCTGACCCAGTTCCCGACCGTGATGGGCGGCGTCGTGCCGGTGGTGAACATCGAAGGCATCAAGCCGGGTGAGCTGGTGCTCGACGGCGCGACCCTGGCCGACATCTTCCAGGGCAAGATCACGACCTGGAACGACCCGAAGATCCAGTCGCACAACCCGTCGCTGAAGCTGCCCGACCAGGCGATCGCCGTCGTGCACCGCTCTGACGGATCGGGCACCACCTTCATCTTCTCGACCTATCTCGCGCAGGTCGGCAGCGACTGGAAGGACAAGGTCGGCGCGAACTCGGCGCTCGAATGGCCGACCGGCATCGGCGCCAAGGGCAACGAAGGCGTTGCCGGCAACGTCGCGCAGACCGCCGGCTCGATCGGCTATGTCGAGTATGCCTATGCCAAGCAGAACAACATGACCTTCGCCAAGCTGGTCAACAAGGACGGCAAGGCGGTCGCCCCGTCGGCGGCGGCGTTCCAGGCGGCGGCCGGTGCGGCCGACTGGGCCAATGCCAAGGGCTTCTACATGATCCTCACCAACGAGCCCGGCGCGGAGAGCTGGCCGATCTCGGGTGCGACCTTCATCCTGGTCCACAAGGAGCCGAAGGACCCGGCCGCGGTGGCCGAGGCCCTGAAGTTCTTCGACTGGGCCTACAAGAACGGCGACGCCATGGCGGACGAGCTCGCCTACGTGCCGCTGCCGGACAGCCTGGTCGAGCTCATCAAGAAGAGCTGGGCCGAGAACATCACCTCCGGCGGCAAGCCGGTCTACGCGGGGATGTAAGTCCACCGCCCGTAGGAAGACAAACGCGGGGAGTCGGCCAGCCGGCTCCCCGTTTCGTTCGCTACCCGCCTCACCGCCAACCTGCTATGGATCAAGCGTCGAGATGACCGAGATGTCCCTGAGCGGAACCTTGACTGCGACCGGCCAAGCCAAGCCAAAAACGACACCCGGTCCGCTGGGCGACCGCGTGCTCCACGCCCTGACCTTCGGGTCGGCGTGCCTGGTGCTTCTGGTGCTGGGCGGCGTGTTCGTCTCGCTGATCCACGGTTCCCTGCCCGCCTTGCAGACCTTCGGCTTCGAGTTCCTGATCAGCCAGAGCTGGAACCCGGCGACCGACGTGTTCGGCGCCGCGGCGCCGATCTACGGCACCTTGGTCACCTCGGCGATCGCCCTGGTCATTGCGGTCCCGGTCGGCCTCGGCATTTCGATCTTCCTGACTGAGCTCTGCCCCGCCTGGCTGGCGCGGCCGATCGCCATCGCGATCGAGCTCTTGGCAGGCATTCCCAGCATCATCTACGGCATCTGGGGCCTGTTCGTGCTGGCGCCGTTTCTGCAGAAATACGTTCAGCCATATATACTCAAGGCCTTCCACAATGACTATTACACGGTGCCGGGCCTGGAGAAGCTGTTCGCCGGCCCGTTCTACGGCATCAGCGTCTTCGCCGCGGCGGTCATTCTCGCGATCATGATCCTGCCCTTCATCTCCTCGGTGACGCGCGATGTTTTCGAGACCGTCCCCGCCGTGCTGAAAGAGGCCGCCTACGGCCTCGGCTGCACGAAGTGGGAGGTGGTCCGCCGCGTGGTCATCCCGCATACCCGCGCCGGCGTCATCGGCGCCGTTATGCTGGCCCTGGGTCGCGCGCTCGGCGAGACCATGGCGGTCACCTTCGTGATCGGCAACGCGCATAAGATCGCCGCCTCGATCATGGCACCGGGCACCACGATCTCGGCCACCATCGCCAACGAGTTCACCGAGGCGACCGGCGACATCTACACCTCGTCGCTGATCGCCCTCGGCCTGATCCTGTTCATCGTCACCTTCATCGTCCTTGCGGCGGCGCGCTTCATGCTCCACCGCATGGAAAAGCAGGCGAGGTAGCGTCATGGCGAGCTCCGCCCTCCCCGTCCGCCGCCGCGCCCGCAGCAAGCTGATGATGGGCCTGTCGGTCGGTTCGGCCCTGCTCGGGCTGACCATGCTGGCGATCATCCTCGGCACCCTGATCTTCAAGGGCTTCAGCGGCCTCAATCTCGCGGTCTTCACCGAGATGACGCCGCCGCCGGGCGAAGAAGGCGGTCTGCTGAACGCCATCTTCGGCAGCATCGTCATGACCGTCATCGGCATCGTCATCGGCACGCCGATCAGCATCCTGGCCGGCACCTATCTCGCGGAGTATGGCCGCTACAGCCGCCTCGCCCACATCGTCCGCTTCATCAACGACATCCTGCTCTCGGCCCCTTCGATCGTGATCGGCCTGTTCGTTTATGAAATCCTTGTGACAACCGTGGGGCACTTCTCCGCCATCGCCGGTGCGCTGGCGCTGGCGATCCTGGTGATCCCGATCGTGGTGCGCACCACCGAGGACATGCTCCGCCTGGTGCCGGATACCTTGCGCGAGGCCGCTGCCTCGGTCGGGACCCCGCGCTGGAAGATGATCATCGCGATCGCATATCGCGCGGCGCGGACCGGCATCACCACCGGCGTGCTGCTGGCGCTGGCGCGCATCTCCGGCGAGACCGCGCCGCTGCTCTTCACCAACCTGAACAACCAGTTCTGGAGCACCGACCTGAACGCGCCGATGGCAAACCTGCCGGTGGTCATCTTCCAGTTCGCGCTCAGCCCCTACGAGGACTGGCAGCAGCTCGCCTGGACCGGCGCCCTGCTGATCACCCTCTCGGTGCTGACGCTCAGTATTTTCGCCCGTATGCTCACTGCAAAGAAGGCGCAGCGATGAACGCCGAATTTCTCCCCGAATCCGTCCGCAACGCGGCCGGCAAGGAAAAGATCTCGATCCGCAACCTCAATTTCTACTACGACCAGACCAAGGCGCTGAAGAACATCAACCTGCCGCTCTACGACCGGGCGGTGACCGCGTTCATCGGCCCCTCGGGCTGCGGCAAGTCCACCTTGCTGCGCATCATCAACCGGATCTATGAGCTCTACCCGCGACAGCGCGCCGAGGGCGAGGTGCTGATGGACGGCGAGAACATCCTGACCTCGAAGGAATCCGCGGACAGCCTGCGCTCCAAGGTCGGCATGGTGTTCCAGAAGCCGACCCCGTTCCCGATGTCGATCTAC
Organism: Dongia sp.; assembly: GCA_041913405.1. Lineage (GTDB taxonomy): Bacteria > Pseudomonadota > Alphaproteobacteria > Dongiales > Dongiaceae > Dongia. Next base: position 3,261 of record JAYSFH010000378.1, read on the forward strand.
GAGAACATCGCCTTCGGCATCCGGCTCTACGAGAAGCTCTCCAAGGCCGAGATGGACGAGCGGGTGGAATCGGCTTTGCGCCGCGCGGCACTCTGGGACGAGGTGAAGGACAAGCTCCACACCAGCGGCCAGGGCCTCTCCGGCGGCCAGCAGCAGCGCCTCTGCATCGCCCGCACCGTCGCGGTGCGGCCCGAGGTGATCCTGTTCGACGAGCCCTGCTCCGCGCTGGATCCGATCTCGACCGCGAAGATCGAGGAGCTGATCGACGAGCTGAAGGTCGATTACACGATCGCGATCGTGACCCACAACATGCAGCAGGCGGCCCGCTGCACCAACTTCGCCGCCTTCATGTATCTCGGCGAGCTGATCGAGTTCGACACCACCGAGAAGCTGTTCACCTCGCCGTCGCACCCGAAGACCCAGGAATACATCACCGGCCGCTTCGGCTAACCGAGCAGCAGCCGACCGGCGATCAGGAGAAACACCGCGGCCTGCAGATAATGCAGGCCGCGTTTTGTTTTGGCAGTTGAGCCCGCCAGCGCCGCACCGGCGGCACCGAGTGCGCCCAGCGAGCCGTGGAACAGCGTACCGACCACCGCGAGCGCGCAACCCAGCAGCACGAACTGCAGGAAGACCGAGCCCTGGCCAGCGTCGATGAATTGCGGGATGAAGACCAGGAAGAACAGAATCGCCTTGGGGTTGGCGATGTTCGAGGCGATTCCGCGCACGAAGATCGCCCAGCGCGAGGGTTCGGCGCGGGCCAAAGCTGTCGCGGATTTTTCCGTAGCACTGCGCAGGCAGTTGATCGCGAGATAGATCAGATAGGCGGCGCCCGCCCAGCGGATGGCATCGAACATGGCCGGATATGCGGAGAGCAGACCGGCGAGTCCGAAGGCGCAGATCAGCGTGAATAAGAGATCGACCACGCCGATGCCCAAGGCTGCCGCGACCCCACCGCGCCAGCCATAGGCGGCGCCGCTCGCGAGCACGAAGGCCATGTTGGGACCGGGCGTGATCATCAGGATCATCACCGCGCCGAGGAAGAGGAGAAAGGTTTCGGGGGCGATCATGGTTGCAGCGGAGTTTGGGGCAGCCCCCCCCCAACCCCCCCCCCCACTAGGGGGG
>JAYSFH010000379.1:0-4373 GCA_041913405.1 Dongia sp.
GAGGCCGAGATAGTCGGCATAGGCGCGGACGAAGCCGATGGCATAGGCGTTGCCCGGCAGTTCCTGGAACCGGCCCTCTTCGATGGCGCGGATGTAGGCGGAGCGGATCCGGAGCTGGCGGGAGACGTCCTCGACATCCTGCTGGATCTCTTCGCGCCGGCGGCGCAGCAGGGCGCCGACGCCACCGAAGCGGCCGTCATCCGGCATATCGGTCTCGCCCGTGTTGAACAGATTGGCTCTGCGTTGCGCCATCCATGGTCCCTGAAGCCATCGTCATAGGGATTCGGCTCGTTATAACTTTGGGCCGGGACCGGCGCAATTGCTGAAAAGCCTGCAACTTGCGGCAATTACAGGGCAACGCCATGGTCCCGGGCGAACACCAGCAGCCGGCTCCGGAGATCGGAGACCGGGCGGGCCTGCAACTCGGCCCAATAGGACAGAAGGCGGCCCAGATCCAGGCTGCGGATCATGGCGCGGACCGGGCCGATCGAGGTCGGCGCCATGGAGAGCTGGCGGAAGCCGAGGCAGAGCAGCGCCATGGCCGCGATCGGATCCCCGGCCATCTCGCCGCACAGGCTCAGGGACTTGCCCTGGGCATTGGCGGCGGCGGCGATCATGCCGAGCAGCTTTATCATCGCCGGCGCCAGCGTGTCGTAGCGATCGGCCAGGCGCGGGTTGCCGCGATCGGCCGCGTAGAGGAACTGCTTCAGGTCGTTGCTGCCGACCGACACGAAGTCGAGTCGATCGAGCAGGGTGTCGAGCTGGAAATAGAGCGACGGCACCTCGATCATCGCGCCGACCTTGACCGCGCTCGGTACCTCCTGCCCGGCCTGGGCGGCGCGATCCAGCTCGAGCTTCAGAAGCGCCCGCGCCTCCTCGAACTCCCAGGCCTCGGCCACCATCGGGAACATGACCGAAAGCGGCCGGCCTTCGGCGGCGAGAATGAGGGCGCGCAGCTGTTGCCTTAGCAAGGCCGGACGGTCGAGCGAGATGCGGATCGCCCGCCAGCCCATCGCCGGATTTTCCTCGGAATCGCGCTGCCAGTAAGAGAGCACCTTGTCGCTGCCAATATCGAGGGTGCGAAAGATGACCGGCTTGCCGCTGCTGGCATCCATCGCGCGCTTGTAGACGTCGCGCTGCCGCGCCACGTCGGGGAAGCTCTGCGCCACCATGAAGGTGATCTCGGTGCGATAGAGCCCGATGCCGGCCGCACCCTGCGCCTCGATCTGCGGCACGTCGATCAGGAGGCCGGCATTGATCATCAGCGTGACTTCGGTGCCGTCCAGGGTCACCGCCGGCAGGTTGCGGCTCGCGGCGAAGGCCTCCTGGCGTTCGCTGCGCTGGCGCATCGCTTCGGCATAGGTCTGCTGGATGTCCTCGGCCGGCCGCACGTAGAGCTGGGCGTTGTCGCCGTCGACGATCAGCGGATCGCCGGGCGTCACCTTGGCCATCAGGTCGTGGCAGCGGCCGAGCACCGGGACATCGAGGGCGCGCGCGACGATTGCGACATGGGCCGTCGCGGTGCCTTCCTCCAGCACCACGCCCTTCAGCTTCTTGCGGTCGTAGTCGAGCAGCTCGGCCGGACCCATGTTGCGCGCAACCAGGATGGTCTCGTCGGGGAGCTCACGCGGCTGCTGGATATCGGCTTGGCCGAGCAGGTGGCGCTGCAGCCGGTTGGCAAGATCGTCGAGATCCGCCAGGCGCTCGCGCAGATAAGGATCGGTGATCTCGCGCATGCGGGCGCGGGTGTCGTTCTGCACCTTCTGCACCGCGGCTTCCGCGGTGAGACCAGTCTCGATCGCCTCGACGATGCGGCTCGCCCAGCCGCGATCCTCCGCGAACATGCGATAGGTCTCCAGCACCTCGCGATGCTCGCCGCCGGCGGCGACGTCGGTGGTCGCCAGCATCTCGTCGAGGGCGAGCTTCATCGCCCCCATGGCGTCGTCGAGCCGCTCGATCTCCTTCAGCGGATCTTCGGCAACCAGCTGGGTGATGGTGATGTCCGGCTGATGCAGCACCGCGACACCCTTGGCGATGCCGGGCGCCAGGGTCGTGCCGTCGAGGCGCATCGCGACGACGGCAATGCCTTCCTCCGGCGCCAGCTCCGCTTGGCTGACCACGTTGCCGCTGATGATGAGCTCGGCCAGTACCATCGCCACCGTCTCGAGGGTCTCGACCTCTTCCTCGGTGTAGTGGCGGCGGGTGCGGTTCTGCACCGCCAGCACGCCCAGCACGCGGCCGGAACGCAGGATCGGCACGCCCATCAGCGACTGGTAGACCTCTTCGCCGGTTTCCGGGCGGTAGGCGAATTGGGGATGATGCTGCGCGTCCGCCAAGGCGAGCGGTCGAGCATGGCTGGCGATGTCGCCGATCAGGCCTTCGCCCACGCGCAGCCGCGTCTGGTGCACGGCCTCCTGCTTCAGGCCTTCGGTGGCGAAGAGCTCGAGCACCTGCCCGGCGCGCATCACATAGGTCGAGCAGACCTCGGCCACCATGTCGCCGGCGATGATGCGCACGATCTGGTCGAGGCGCGATTGGGGTGTTCCCGGCTGCGCCATGATGTTGCGCAGTCGTTTGAGCAGCAGTCGCGCGCCGGTCGGGCTGCCGCTCTGGCTCATCTTACCGCTCCGCGGGTCTGCGGCGGTCCGCCAATGCGGAGAGCGCTTCTTCGATCAATTCCTGGATGATCTCGGCGGTGGGCTCCTCCTTCGAGACCATGCCGACACTCTGCCCGGCCATTACCGATCCGGATTCCACGTCGCCGTCGATCACCGCGCGGCGTAGCGCTCCGGCCCAGAAATGCTCGATCTCGAGCTGGGCAGCCTTCATGTCGAGCGTGCCGGCGTCGAACTTGTCGATCACCTGGCGCTGCATCTCCATGAACTTCTTGACGCCGTCATTGACCAGCGCCCGCACCGGGATCACGGGAAAACGCGGATCAAGCTGCACCGACGGCATCGCATCGCGGGCCGAGGCGCGGATGAAGGCCTTCTTGAAATTGGGATGCGCGATCGATTCCGTCGCGCAGACGAAGCGGGTGCCGAGCTGGACGCCGGAAGCGCCCATCTCGAGATAGCCGAGCATCGCCTGGCCGCGGCCGATGCCGCCGGCGACGAAGACCGGCACGTCGCGAATGACCGGGAGGATCTCCTGGGCGAGCACGCTGGTCGAGACCGGGCCGATATGGCCGCCCGCTTCCATGCCCTCGATGACGATCGCATCGGCGCCGGAACGCACCAGCTTCTTCGCCAGCACCACGGCCGGGGCGAAGCACATGACCTTGGCGCCGCCGTCCTTCAGCCGCTGGATGGCGCCGCCCGGCGGCAGGCCGCCCGCCAGGACCACATGGCCGACCTTGGTCTCGAGGCAGACGTCGATCAGGTCCATCAACGCGGGATGCATGGTGATGAGGTTGACGCCGAACGGCTTGCTGGTGAGCCCTTGCGTCGCCTTGATCTCCGCGCGGAGCAGGTCCGGCGTCATCGAGCCGCAGGCGATCACGCCGAAGCCGCCGGCATTGGAGATCGCCGAGACCAGATGCCGCTCGGAGACCCAGGTCATGGCGCCGGCCATGATGGCATAGCGACTGCCGAGGAAGTCCTTTCCCCGCTGCCAGAGCTCGTCCAGATGCACTTCTGCCGCCTTGCGGTCCATGGAGCGCCGAACCCTTACTCCGCGTCCAGGCCGTAAGCCGTGTGCAGCGCGCGCACCGCCAGCTCGGTGTATTCCTCGGCCACCAGAACGCTGATCTTGATCTCCGAGGTGGAGATCACCTGGATGTTGATGCCCTTCTCGGCCAACGCCTTGAACATGCGCTGGGCGATGCCGGCATGGCTGCGCATGCCGACGCCGATCACCGAGACCTTCACCACGTTGGAGTCGGAGATCAGGGTGCGGAAGTTCAGGCTGTTCTGCTTGCCGGTCAGCACCTGCTTCGCCCGCTCGAAGTCGCCCTTCGAGACGGTGAAGGTCATGTCGGTGTTCTTGCCGTCTTCCGAGACGTTCTGGACGATCATGTCCACGTTGATGTTGGCATCCGAGAGCGGGCCGAAGATCGAGGCGGCGACGCCCGGGCGATCCGGCACCGCCACCAGCGTGATCTTCGCCTCGTCGCGACTGTAGGCGATGCCGCTGACCAGTTCCTGTTCCATGATCTCATCCTCATTCACGACCAGCGTACCCGGCTTGTCCTCGAAGCTCGAGAGGACCTGCACCCGGACGCCATGCTTCATGGCCATTTCGACCGAACGGATCTGCAGCACCTTGGCGCCGAGCGACGCCATTTCCAGCATCTCCTCGTAGGTGACCTTGTCGAGCTTGCGCGCCTTGGCGACGATCCGGGGATCGGTGGTGTAGACGCCGTCCACGTCGGT
>JAYSFH010000380.1:0-4372 GCA_041913405.1 Dongia sp.
CACCAGCATGAAGACGCGCAGCGACGTGGTGATCCATGACGGCGGCGAGATCGCCTGGGCGTTTCGCAAGAACAGCCCGCTGCTCAAGGAGGTGGTGGACGCCTTCTGCGAGACCCACAAGATCGGCACCACGTTCGGCAACATCCTGAAGAAGCGCTATATCGGCGCGCAGTCGCCGGCCCACCGCGCGACCTCGAAGGAGGAGATCGCGAACTTCCGGCGGCTGGTGGCGCTGTTCCGCACCTACGGCCAGCAATACAAGTTCGACGCGCTGATGATTGCCGCGCAGGGCTACCAGGAATCGCAGCTCGACCAGCAGGCCCGCAGCAAGCGCGGCGCGGTGGGCGTCATGCAGGTGATGCCGGCGACCGCCGCCGATCCCGCGATCGGCATCACCGGCATCGACAAGGATCCCGACCGGAACATCCATGCCGGGGTGAAGTACCTGCGCCTGCTGGTGGAGAAGTATCTCGACGACCCGGCGATCGACGAGAAGAACCGCACGCTGCTGGCCTTCGCCGCCTACAATGCCGGGCCGGGCAACCTGCGGAAGTTCCGCGCCGTCGCCGCGAAGTCGGGGCTGGATCCCAATGTCTGGTTCGGCAATGTCGAGCACGGCGCCGCCAAGGTGGTCGGCCGCGAGACCGTCGAGTATGTCGCCAATATCTATGTCTATTATGTCGCCTATCGGCTGGCGGTCGAGCGCGACGCCATGCGCAAGAAGGCCGCGCCCGCCGTTCCCGGAGCCGGCGCGAACTAGGACGCCGAAGCGGCGGCTTGCGGACCCAGTGAATAGACCATGCGGACCAGCTCGGCGGTCGAGCGCGCGCCGAGCTTCGAGATTGCATGGGCGCGGTGCACCTTCACCGTCTTCTCGACGATGCCCAGCCGGTTGGCGATCTGCTTGTTGAGCAGGCCCTCGACCACGCCCTCCAGCACTTGCCGCTCGCGCTGCGTCAGGCTGGACATGCGGTCGGACAAGGCCTGGCGCTTCTGGCCCAGCGCGCGCTCGGCGGCGTCGCGCGCCAGCCCCCGGCCCACGGTCGCAAGGAAGAGCTCGGCTTCGACCGGCTTGGTGAGGAAGTCGACGGCGCCGGCCTTCATCGCCGTCGCGCAGGCGGGAACGCCGGCCCGCCCGGAGAGGAAGATCACCGGACGGCAGCGGCCCAGCTGCTGCAGTTGCTGCTGCACCGCCAGGCCGGACATCTCCGGCATCAGCAGGTCGAGCACAACGCAGCCCGGAATCTCCGGGTCATGCGCCTCGAGGAAGGCGCGCGCCGAGGTGAAGGCCAGCGTGACATGGCCGTCGCCCTCGAGCAGCCGGGTGAGGGCGGTCAGGATGCGCTTATCGTCGTCGACCAGATAGACGATGCTGTTCAGGTTGGCCATGCGTCCCTCCGTTTCACTGCGGGCAGCGAGAAGCCGAACACCGAGCCGCCGCCCGGGTTTTCTTCGAACCAGATTTCACCGCGATGTCCGGAAATGATCGCGCGGCTGATCGTCAGGCCCAGTCCCATGCCGTTGCGCTTGGTGGTCACGAACGGCTCGAACAGGCTGCCGCGCAGCTCCGCGGGCAGGCCGGCGCCGTTGTCCGCGACGGTGATGACGACGCTTTCATCGCAGCGGCGGCCGGTCTTGACCACCAGTCGATGCTCGGACCAGTGAACCGTCGCCATGGCATCGCAGGCATTGCGCACCAGATTGATCAGGACCTGCTGGATCTGGATGCGGTCGGCGCGCACCGGCGGCAGTATGGGCGTGCAATCGAGCACCACCTCGACGCGCCGCTCGATCATCTCGCTGTGCACCAGTCGGAAGACTTCCGCGACCACCTCGTTGAGGTCGATCTCGGAGAAATCTACCTGCTCGTTGCGGATGAGGTTGCGCAGCCGGGTGAGCACGGCCCCGGCGCGGCGGTCATCCTCGATGATGTCTTCGAGGATGCTGTTGATCTCCTCCAGGCTTCCGGCATTGCGGTTGAGCAGGCGCTGGCCGGCCTGTGCGTTGCTGAGGATCGCCGTCAGCGGCTGGTTGAGCTCGTGCGCCACGGCACCGGACAGCTCGCCCAGGGTCGAAACCCGGGTCAGATGGATCACCTGGCGGCGCAGCTGCTCGGCTTCCTGCTGCAGCGACTTGTAGTCGGTGATATTGCGCAGCGTTCCGGCCATGCCGGCCGTCGCACCGGCGCCGACACTCCGGGCGCTGAGCTGCACCCAGACAGGATCGCCGCCCCCCTCGCGAATCCGATATTCCTGCTCGAAGCTTCCGCTGGCACGGACGGCTTCGAGCAGTCCTGTTCTGGCGGACGGATACGGATTCTGCCGGTCGGTGAGGCGGCCGAGAAATGCCTCGAGATCGAGGGTCTCGCCGTCATTCATGCCGACCAGCTTGCAGCAATAGGGATTCATCCAGACCAGGTCCGTCCCGGTCTCCCAGAACCAGAGGCCGGTGCCCGCATTCTCGGTCGCAAGCTCGGCATACTGCGAGACGAGCGCGTCGACCGCGGCAGGACGTCGCCCGTGTTTGCTCGTCTGGTCCTCGATCACGTCGACTATCTCCCTACTGACACGAGAGTCCGGAAGACCGTTTTCGAACGACATGCTCAACGCGGCTGGTTCGCCAGATCGCAGCCTGCGCGCTCAACCTCGACTCCCGTGCCGCGTTGCCGGCCGGGTGAAGCCAATTGAATTCAATCCGCGGAAGGTACGCTGGGAGGGTGCGGCGTCCATCGACACCAAGGTGTCGACCGTGAGACACGCAGCCTGCCTCGCGTTCGCCTGCAAACACGCCCCCCACAAGGCACATCCCAGTTCTGCACGAGATGATATTCTCCGAATATATTCTGCACAAGCGCCTTTGCAACCAATCGGCGCTGAGCCCTGGGACCAAGGTCCATCTGGCGGGCCATTGTCGCCACTTCAGAATATCGCTCAGGGATCGGGGCGCTTTGATAGGAATCAAAGTTCGTCGGTGAAGAACAGCTTCATTGACCCATCATGGGTGGGGATCGCTTGATGCGAAGGGCAGTGCAAGGGCTCATCGCGGTTTCCAGTATTCTGCTGATCTTCGCGCTCGGGGGCTGCGAGGCGCTGCTGCGGCAGCCCGCCCCGACCGATCGCGCCCCGCCGGTGCTCGAAGGATTCAAGGACGTTCGGTATTACCCACTGAATCCGGCTCTCCCGCCGCCACCCAGCGTCGGCGCGGCGTTCATGGACGAGCCCGCGGACTCCTATGAAAAGACCGCAGATTCGCTGGTCTACAACTATCTCGCCGTCTCCGGCGGCGGCTCGGATGGCGCGTTTGGCGCGGGTCTCCTGAACGGCTGGACCCGGTCGGGCAAGCGGCCGAAGTTCAAGTTCGTGACCGGGGTCAGCACCGGCGCGCTGATCGCGCCCTTCGCCTTCCTCGGCCCGGACTACGACGAGACTCTCATGCAGGCCTACACCACGGTGGACGCCCAGCGCCTATATCTTGCGCGCAGCCTGGTGAGCCTGCTCTGGGAGGAATCCCTCAACGACAACAAGCCGTTCCGCGACATGATCGCGAAATATGTCGATGAAAATGTGCTCAACCGCATCGCCGAGGAGCACAGGAGGGGACGGCGCCTCTACGTGCTCACCACCGATCTCGATCGCGAGGAGCCGGTGGTCTGGGACATGGGCGCGATCGCGGCCAGCAACAGCCCGGTTCGCCTGGACCTGTTCCGCAAGGTGATCCTGGCCTCCGCTTCGATTCCGGCCTTCTTCCCGCCGGTCCTCATCAACGTGAAGATCGACGACGTGCAGAAGGACGAGCTGCATGTCGATGGCGGAGTCTTCGCGCAGTCCTTCTTCGTCGGCAACCAGATCGACTTGCGCGCCCTGGAGCGCCGCGCCCATCCGGAGTGGAAGGGCAAGATCATCCACCGGCTGTTTGTGATCCGGAACGGCCGGCTCGATCCGCAGCCGCGCAAGGTCGACCGCAGCCTGGGCTCGATCACCGCCTATTCCATCGATTCGATGCTGAAGGCGTCCGGCATCAACGATCTCTACCGGCTCTATCTCGGCGACCTCGCGGGCGAACTGGAGCTACGCTATGTCGCAATTCCGCACGACTATGTGCCGAGCTCGCCGGACGAGTTCAACCAGGCCGAGATGGTCCAGCAATACAACCTTGGCCTGGCGATGGGCGAGAAGGGGATTCCATGGCAGCGGACTCCGCCGGGGTGGCAGAAGTGAAGGCCGAAACGCGCAGCGACAGGCCGGTCGGCGCCGGCCGCACCACCCGCTACGTGGCCGTGGTCGACGACGACCGATCGGTCGGCGTGGCGCTTTGTCGTTTGTTGCGCGCCGCCGGCATCGAGGCGAAAGCCTTCGATTCGGCCGCCAGCTTC
>JAYSFH010000381.1:0-4359 GCA_041913405.1 Dongia sp.
AGGAACGACAGAAGTTCACCGACTCCTTCGTGAACATCCTGTCCGAAGGCGCCAACAAGCTGGTCCAGGCGGACCAGAACGAGGAAAGCGCCAACATGCTGCAGCTGCAGACCAGGCAGCAGCTCGGCACGATCACCCTAAGTCTCGCGAACCAGGCCCAGCAGGCCATCCTGAAGTTGTTCTGATCGCCATCGTCCCTGACGGCGACAGACCGGCCCGGCGACTTGCCCCAGTCGCGGGGCCTTCTCTTTTTTGATGGAGATGTCGCGCGGGCGCGGCGGCGCCGGCCGGGACTCAGTTGTCGCTGCCGCCGATCTTCACCACCGAGAGATCGAAGACGCCGGAGCCGGCGAGCGGCTTGGTTTCCGGTGCCTTGGGGTTTTCGCCCGCGGCCGGCGGCATGGCGTCGCCGAAATCGATGGTGATCACCGGTGCTTCGGCCTCGGTCTCGCCTTTGAGCTTGCGGATGAGCTGCTGGATCTCTGCGTCGTCCGGGGCGAGGCGCAAGCTCCGCTCGGCAACCGGCAGGGCCTCTTCGGTCAGGCCCTGCTGCGCCAGCTCCAATGCCAGGAGCCTCCAGGCCGCGGCGGCTTTCGGATCGATCGAGGTGGCGCGGCGCAGCCAGCGCAGGCCGACCGCAGCGTCGCCGGCCCGGATCGAAAGGACGGCGTAGCTGAACGCGGCCAGGAACTGGTCCGCCTTCAGATCGAGGCTGCGCTTGAAGATGTCGCGCGCCTCCTCGCCCTTGCCCTGCTCGCTCAGGATCCAGCCGAGCAGTGTGAGGATCTGCGGATCATCGGCGACCATCGCCAAGGCGCGCCGCACCACCCCTTCGGCATCCGCGAATCGGCCGAGTGCGCCGAGGCTTTCGCCCCAGCTGGCGAGAGCGCCCGGGTCCAGGCTGCCGAGCGCCGCCGCCCGGTCGAAGGCCTCGACGGCCGCGCTGCGATCGCCGAGGTCGCGCTGCCCCAGCGCCAGGTTCTGCCAGGCCATGAAGTTCTTCGGATCGAGTGCCAGGGCCTTGCGCGCGGCCTCGACCGCCTCCTGCGATCGTTCGATCGCAAGGCAGGCCGCGGCGAGATTGTTCCAGTAAAGGGATTCCGCGGGACGCAGCTCGACCGCCTTGCGCAACAACTCGAGGCCGGATTCGGTGCGGCCGGTGCGGGCGTGGATCATGCCGAGCTGGTGGTTGACCTCGGGCTGGTCCGGTTCGCTCTTGTGCACGGCGTCGAGCAGCGCCTCCGCCCCGGCCAGGTCCCCGGCCTGCGCCATTGAAATCGCCTTTTCGATCTTTGCAATCTGCGCGCCGGAGATGGTCTTGCCGCGCCCGGTGCGCTCCTGCTTCGCCGCGGCCCGGCGATCCTTGCGGTTCATAGCCATCTGCAATCCGATCAATCTGCGTGCATTCGATCCAAGAGGCTCAACGCCTGCTCCACTTCGGCTTCGCCCGGTCCTTGGGCGGCCGTCACCATCCGCAAGGCGGCGAACCAGCGATTTTCGCCGGCTTCCATGCCCCACCACCAGTGGTCGACCGGTCGCTTCAGCTTGATCGTCGGCTTGCCCATCACGCCCGCCAGCACGGCCGTCAGATCTTCCACCGCGATCACGAAATCGCAAGCCTGAACCTGCGTGGCGTATTCGCCGAGATCGCGGGAGAAATCCGCCCTGCGGTCGAAGATCAGGTCGCGGCCGGTGCGCTGCGCGAAATCGGCGAGCTCCGCCTCGCACGAGCCCGGATGCAAAGCGACCACCATGACATCCGGCCGATCGATCAGCGGCAGCCAGGCGTCGAGCGGCGCCGGCCATTGCGGCGAGGCCTTGGCATGGCGCCAGGAGAGGCCAATAAGCTTCCGCTCTTTCGCCGTCGCCTGATACTCTCGACGCAGCGTCGCGACCCGTTCGGGATCGGCGGTCACCGCCGGCTTCGGGCGCGCCGGGAACTGGCCGCTCGAGGCACGCAGCCGGCCGGCCAGATTGCCGAGCGTGCTCGCCACCTGGAAGTTGCGCTCCTGCAGGACTTCCGGCGTGAGGTCGCCCCGCACCACCACCTCGATCGACGGGAAGCTCCGGGTCAACAGTGGAACCAGCCGCGGATCGCTTTCCAGCGTGGTCTTGCGGCTTTCCTTCGCCGCCTCCGGGATGAGGCCGGCGAGCAGCAGCTGCTCGATGATGTTGCGCTCCGCCGCGAGGAACAGGCGCTGCTTGCGCAAGCCCCCTTCGGACCAGGCCTTGGGCTGCTTGTCCGGATCGAGAGCAGAGAAGTACGCGGGCAGGACGTCGGGCCGAACCCCGAAGCGCCAGCGGAAGTTCGGCCAACCCGCCGGGAAATCTCCGAGACGCAGCAGGATCTCCGCCGCGGCGGTGCGCGCGGTGGCGTTGGAAGGCTCGATCACGAGGATCCGCTCGTAGTTCTTGCGCGCAAGATCGAAATCGCCCTGCGCCGCCTGCAACCCGGCCAGCGCCATGCGGCTGGCGACGTTCTCCGGGTCGCGGCGCAGGACGCGCGCGAAGAAGTCGGTCGCCTCATCGTAGCGGCCGAGATCCGAGAGGATGCGCCCGCAGGCGATCGAAACCTCGTTGCTGGTCGGAAACCGCCGCGTCAGCTCGCGCGCCAGGGAGAGGCCGTGGTCCGCATCGCCGGCCTTGGCCAGCGCCTGCGCCATGTCGGCTTGGATTTCGGGATCCTCGGGGTCGAGCTCCATGGCGCGGTGCAGGATGCCGACCGCGTCGGCGGCCTGGCCGGCCCCGACGGCGGCTTTCGCCACCGCCCGCATCGCCTGCGCCTTGTCGACGCCATGGGCCAGCAGCATCCGGCCGTATTGCTCTGCATCGCCGACCCGCTGCGCCTTCACCATGGTCGCGAATGAACGCCGCAGATAGGCGATCTCGGCTTGTTTCAGAGCATCGCCGTCGAGCTTGGCGAGCCGCTCGGCCACGCGCTCCACCAGACCGTCCCAGCCGCCCTCCTTGTCGGGGCGGAAGAGCTCGAGACTGTCGTACCACACCGTGTCCGAACGGTCGGTCTGCCAGCGCCAGTCGGAATTGAGCGGCAGCATCGCCCAGCAGGGCTTGCCGAGGCCACCGGCGAAATGGATGGTGCTGTTATCGACGGAGATGACCATGTCCATGGCGGAGATTTGCGCCGTGAAGGGATCCATGTCCCCCATCGGGTTGACCTCCTTGTCCCAATAGACCTGGTCGCCGAGCTGCGCCTTCAGCTCTTCCAGATCGCGGGTCAGGTCGCCGTATTGCAGGCTGATGAAGGCGCAATCCTGCATGTCGAACAGCGGCTTCCAATAGGGCAGCTCGAGCGAACGCGTCGCCGCGCTGTCGCGATTGCCGCTTCGCCACGAGATGCCGATCAGCCGCTTGCCGGGGAACAGCGCCTCGTAGCGCTTGCGCAGCTTCGACTTCAGCCCCGGATCGGCCACCAGGAACCCGCTCTTGCCCGGCAGGTTCTCGATGTCCGGCTTCAGGACCTCCAGCAGGTCGCCTGCTGTGGTGCGGGCCGCCACCGCGTCCAGCGGAATGTCCGGCGGCAGCTTGTTGTCATAGATGAACTGCATCTCCGGGAAGCTGCGGCGGAACAGGTTGGCCATGCGGGGGATGACCTTGGTGACGACGTCCCGGGCCTTGGCCGCGATGCCGGGAAACAGCACCGCCCACATCACATAGTCGCCGACGCCCTGCTCGCATTGCACGACCAGCTTGCCGTGCTCGATCGGGCGGCCGTCCCATTCCGGCACCGGAAGCTTCCACAGCTCCTCCGCGCCGTCCCGCAACCAACGGGTGTGATGGTAGCGGTGGAAACCCTCGAGATCGCCGAGCCGGAAGGCGTTCAGGGCGAAGATCATCTGCAGCGCCGGCCGCTCCATGCCGAGTTTCAGAACCTCGGACACGACCTCATGGCCGCCGGCGAAGTCGCCGTCCTGCATCAGCGCGACCGCGAGGTAGCGGTGCGCCGACGAATCGTCGGGATGCGCCTTGATGTATTCGCGCACGATGCCGGCGGTGCGGTCGTGCCGGCCGATCGAGGCGAACATCTCGGCGGCGAGATGCGCCGTGTTCCAGGCTGCAACCGTAAGCTTCCCGAGATGGGCGCGATGGCGGGCGGCGGTCTCCGGGTCGTGGCGCAAGTCGGCGAGGGATTCCGCCAAGGCAAGCGTTTCAGGCCCATCCGGGGCCTTCTCCAGGGCGCGCTGCAACGCGCCTCCGGCCTCCTCCAGATCGCCGCCCCTCATCATGAGCGCCCAGGCCAGACAATTCAGCGCGCCGACGTCGTGATCGTCGATGTTGAGGATTCTGCGGGCGACCGACTCGATGCGATGCGGCGCGCGCATGGTCGCGGCGGCACGCAGA
>JAYSFH010000382.1:0-4352 GCA_041913405.1 Dongia sp.
GTTCACCCGGGAAAGCCTGATCGGCATGCTCGAGCGCCTCGGCGTCAAGATCAACCGCGACAACGCCGACCTCGAGACCAAGAACCTGGCGGCGGTGATGGTGACCGCCAACCTCCCCGCCTTCTCCCGCCAGGGCAGCGAGATCGACGTCAGCGTCTCCAGCCTGGGCGATGCCACCAGCCTGCAGGGCGGCATCCTGCTGGCGACCCCGCTGATCGGCGCCGACGGCGAGGTCTATGCCGTCGCCCAGGGCGGGATCACCATCGGCGGCTTCAAGGCCACGGGTGCGGCCGAGACCATCGTGCGCGGCGTGCCGACCAGCGGCCGGATCGTGCGCGGCGGCATCGTCGAGCGCGAGATCCCGTTCGAGCTCAACCAGCTCAGCAGCCTCAAACTGTCGCTGCGCAACCCGGACTTCACCACCGCCCAGCGGATCGCCGACGCGATCAACGCCGCGGTCGGCGCCGGCACCGCGCTCCCGCTCGACGGCGGCACCGTGCAGCTCAATTCCAGCCAGTTTCCCGGCGGCCCGGCCGCGCTCATCACCTATGTCGAGCAGCTGCCGATCGAGCCCGACCAGCAGGCCCGCGTGGTGATCGACGAGAATACCGGCGTCATCGTCATGGGCGAGAATGTGCGGATCAGCAAGGTCGCGGTCGCCCAGGGCAATCTCACCATCCGCGTCACCGAGACCCCGCAGGTCTCGCAGCCCTCGCCCTTCTCCTCGACCGGTGTCACGGTGGTGGTGCCGCGCACCGATATCGAGGTGCAGGAAGACCGCAACCGCAAGCTCGCGGTGCTGCCGACCAGCCTCACGCTCGAGCAGCTGGTCACCGGCATCAACTCGCTCGGCGTCGGCCCGCGGGATCTCATTTCGATCCTGCAGTCGATCAAGGCCTCGGGTGCCTTGCAGGCGGATATCGTGACGCAATGAACGCGGTCTCCACAG
Source organism: Dongia sp. (assembly GCA_041913405.1). GTDB lineage: Bacteria > Pseudomonadota > Alphaproteobacteria > Dongiales > Dongiaceae > Dongia. The sequence goes on from JAYSFH010000382.1 coordinate 950, forward strand.
CGCCGACCTACACGCCCGATCCGCGCCAGCTGGCACAGCAGCGCGCGGCCATGGCAAAGCAGCAGAACGAAGCCGCGATCGACAAGGTCGCCGAGGACTTCGAGGCCTTCTTCGCCGGCGCCTATTTCGAGCAGATGTTCTCCGGCATCAAGCCGGATTCGGTCACCGGCGGCGGCGAGGCGGAAGGGATGTTCCGCTCGCTGATGGTCCAGGAATACGGCAAGGCGGTTGCAAGGCAGCATGTGCTCGGCATCGCCGACGTCGTGAAGCGTCAGCTTCTGCAGCTGCAGGAGCAGCAATAGGGGATTTCTCGTCCATGCCCAAACACTCGTCGCGCGTCACCGAGCTGCTCGCCATCACCTCGCGGCTGATCGGCTGCCTGCAGCAGGAGATGGAAGCGATCCGCGCCATGCGGCCGGAAGCGCTGAAGCAGATGCAGGTCGAGAAGATCGCGCTCGCCGACACCTATCGCGCCTTCACCCTGGCGCTGAAGGAACCGGGCGGCGAGAACCAGGCGATCAGCGCCGCCTTGAAGGATGAGCTGGTCGAGGCGACCGAGCGGGTCCAGGCGGCGGTCACCGAGAATCTGCGCGCGCTGCGCGCCATGCGCGACGTCAACGAACGGGTGATGCGTGCCGTGGTCTCGGCTCTCGACGAGAAGCGCTCCAGCGTCACTGGCTACGATCAGCGCGGCTCGCTGCGCAAAGGACGTCGCACCGTCGCCGCGGAACCGGCCACGGTACAGCAACGCGCTTGAAGAAGCGGATCAGGCCTTGATGTCGACGTGGGCAACCGTCGCGGCCGCGGCGGTGCTCGGCGCGACCGAAGGGGCGGCTGGCGGCGAAGCCGCGGGCGCACTGGTCGACACGCTCTGCTTGGCGCCGGTGCTCACCACGTCGGCCTGCGGCGCGGTCTGGCTTTCCCCGCCGGAGCCCTTGTAGAGCTTCTGCTGGAGCTGCACCCGCTGGTCGCGCTGGGACGCCGCGTATTGCCGGAGATGATATTCGGTTGGGACCTGGGTCACTTCCTGCCCAGTCTCAACATTCTGCTGCAGCAGGATGACCTTGCCGAAGTCCGATCGGTAGGTGAACTCGAAGGAATTGTAGGCGAAGATCTTCTGCTCGGGGGTCTGCACGGGCGTCGTTGTGACGCGGGGCTGAGGTTCGGGCGCGCTGGCTTCGACGGCGCTGACCGCGAACACGCCAGCACCAACCGCCACCCGCGCATCAAGCGAGGGCGAGGCGCCAGAATTTCCCAACGTGTTGCCAACACTCAGCATTTTGTCTATCCGCGAACGGGCAGCCTAACCCGCTGTTTCGCCACGTATTCAACTAAAAACCTCTTCACCCGGCCAATGTGATCCAGATTAGAACCCGGGCAGGGTTACAATATGCCTGTTAACACTTGACTTCAAGACTTTAACCCTGGGATGCCTGACCCAATCGTGTGATTCCTCAGATTCCAGGCGAAGATTCTTCCTCTACCATTCCGATTCATGGACACCCGGCGGCCAACCCGGCGGTTTCTACCCACCTCTAGCCAACGATCGGGTCGGCAATTCTGTTCCCTCCCGGCCAATATTGCAGGGTGGCGCCCCCGCGCCGACCACCAGAAAACTCAATTTTCCTCTGCAAAATCAATTAAATAGCAGTTGGCATGACGGCTGCATTAAAGCGTCCGAGGGCTGGGCTGACCAGCCTAGCCGGGGCCAAAGGCCTCGGTCAGCCAAGATTACGGGAGAACCCTGATGGCATCGAACGACATTCCATTGACGAGCGGCATCCGCGGGAACCTGCTGCTTCTGCAGTCGACCCAATCGCTGCTCGATCGCACGCAGCAGCGGCTGTCGACCGGCAACAAGATCAACAGCGCGCTCGATGGGCCCGTCGCCTATTTCGCCGCCAAGGGTCTCAACAACAGGGCCGACGATCTCTCGGCACTGAAGGACTCGATCGGCCAGTCGGTCAGCACGATCCAGACCGCCAACACCGCGGCGACCACGATCGGCAACTATCTCGACCAGGCGCAAGCGCTGATCAACCAGGCGCAGCAGAACCTCGGGAAGGATGCCAACTCGGTCAGCCTCCGCAAGTCGCTGGCGACGCAGTTCAACACGCTCCTCGACCAGATCAACAAGCTCGCCCAGGGCGCCAACTACAACGGCAAGAACCTGGTGATCGGCAACGGTCTGCGGATGGACGCGACCTCGTCGACCAAGAGTTCGACCAACGCGATCCCGGGCGTGACCGGCGCCACGGTCAGCAACGTGATGACGACCGACGATTACGTCATCGCGATCAAGGGCGACGGCAAGATCTCCGCCAACGCGACCGACGTCGCCAACGCCGAGCAGGATCGCGGCATCAGCAACGTCGTCATCGGCGGTTACCAGAGCAAGGTGGCCGCCACCTTCAGCTCGATCTCGGTCAAGATCACCGGCGGCGTCGGCCAGGACAAGACGGTCACGGTCACCGAAGGCACCGTCGCCTTCACCCAGACCTACACCCAGGCGCAGTGGAAAGCCGCCAACTCGACCGGCCAGGTGCTCAACTTCGACCACCAGTATGCCAGCGGCACCCACATCAACTTCGACATCGACTTCGAGCAGATCGAAGCGGTTCCGGACACCGCCGGCGTCGGCACCTCGGTCATCGAGAAGTTCGCCGACATCGGCATCGGGGTCACCAACTTCAACGGCATCGGCGCCACCGTCACGCGCAGCGCCGACAATCTCTCCGGCCAGCAGAAGCTCGCCGACGGCCAGAATGCCTGGAACTTCGACACCGGCACGCCGCGCCTGACCATCGACGAGAAGACCATCCTGCAGTCGTCGCAATACAACGCGGTGGTCGGCCAGGCCTATGGCGGCGCCGCGGATGCGATCGCCGGCACGCCGACCATTCCGCTCGCCGGCATCTCCAACGACTTCACCTACACGGTGACGGCGCATGCCGACCCGGCCAACTTCGACTTCATCGCCGGCAAGTTCACCGCCTACAGCGTGACGGTCACCGGCCCGGCCGGCACCTCAACCATCGTCGTCAACGGCGACGGCCTCTATTCGATCAACAGCATCGCCGACGGCACGCCCGCGGGCAGCGTCACCATCGACTTCCGCACCGCGGGCCTGGCGCGCACCACCGTCGCCTCGGCCTCGGACGCGACGCAGGTGCAATCGACCGCGATCGTCCTGGGCGGCGTGCTCGACGTCAGCAACATCTCGGTCGGCACGGTCTCGGGCTTCGCCAACGACGTGGCGACGCGCATGACCATCAACATGAAGACCGACGTCAGCGCTTCGACCTTCGTTCTCGACGACGGGTTCGGCGGCAAGGCGACCTATACCGGCACGCTGGCTTCGTCGCAGACGCTGAACTTCGTGATCTCCGGCGGCGTCAACAGC
>JAYSFH010000383.1:0-4309 GCA_041913405.1 Dongia sp.
CCGACGGCGATCGCCCGGCCGTTGCCCTGTCCCGCGCCGGTGACGACCGCCAGCGCCGGGAGCAGGGTCAGCGGCTCGAAGGAGGTGACCGTGCCGCTGCGCTTCAAGGCCTGGATCGGCATGTTGAGCAGGGCCTGGTGGTCGGCCATGAAGAAGGCGTCGAACTTGCCGCGCTCGAGGGTCTGGGCGAAGCGCTTCAGATGCTGGAAGTTGAAGTTGGCGTCGGTATAGGCGCCGGGATAGCGCCAGGCCGCAGTGTGGATGGTCACCGGACGCATGAAGGCGCCGAGCCGCATCTGCCTTGGTTCGGGCATTGGTCTTCACCTCGCTGTTGCAAGCAGTTTGGCGTGAACCGCGGCGCTTGTTAAGCTGGCTGAAAATGGGAGGCGATCATGACCGATGCGAAATGGAAGCATGACGGCGTCCGGGTCATTCCGGGCAATCAGCTGGACGGCAACACGGCGCAAACGCCCGGCATGGACCGCAAAGCGGCCATCAACACCGCACGGGTCGGCGCGCAGAAGATCTGGGCCGGCACCGTGCACATCCATCCCAATGCCAAGACCGGCGCGCATCACCACGGGCCGCTCGAAAGCGTCATCTATGTGGTGCGCGGCAAGGCGCGGATGCGCTGGGGCGAGAGCCTGGAGTTCACCGCGGAAGCCGGCCCGGGCGATTTCATCTACATCCCCCCTTACGTCCCGCACCAGGAGATCAACGGCTCCCGCGACGAGGTGCTGGAATGCGTGCTGGTCCGGAGCGACGGCGAATCCGTGGTGGTCAATCTTGACATCGAGCCGGTCGAGCAGCCCGAAAACGTGAAATGGGTGGACCCGATTCATAAGGAGTAGGGTAGCGCGCGGAACCGAGGGCGCGATCGGCGGTTTTTCAGGAAGCGAGCCGAACGGTCCAAGGTGTACGAAATGATCTCGAAATCAGCCCGCCTCCTGCTGGCGGCTTCAACGGCACTTGCCCTTCTCGCCGGCTGCACAGCGCCGGCCCCTGACTGCTCAGGCATGGTCGGGAACAGCAAGCAGAAGTGCGAGGCTGACTCGACGAGAACGCGCAGCCCGGACAATTCCAACAATCCTGACAACGGCGGTAGTTAATCCAGTTCGCCGGCCTGGGCCATAACCGCCTGCACAGCAGCAGCACATCGTGGTGTGCTGCTTGCGGCCGGGCGCGACATCAATTCTTGCAAATGGGCGTCGGGTGTGCGGCCGCGCACTAACCAGCCTTTAGCCGATGCCCATCTAGAGTGTCATTGGGGCGAAACCCCGTGGAGACCCGAGATGCGCACCGACAATATCATTCAAATCGCCCCCGCGCTCGAGCGCCAACGCCGTGTCATGGGCGGTATCAGCCTGCTTGCCTGGAACAACAGCTTCCCCGACGGAATCGAAGACCTTTGGGCCGGCCCGTTCCGCGCTGCGGGCACGGGCAAAGTCGTTCGGCTGTTCGTGCACTAAGTGCCGGTGCCGCGCGAAGTCGGCACGCGTGCCGCTTCGACCCGCGCGAGATAATCGCCGCGCGGGTTCGAAGAACGCGGCGCGATCACAGCAGCGGCCGAGGCACGGGTGAGATCGGCGATGATCCGGCCGGCAGCGTCGAGGCGCCGTGCGACATCGCCGCTCAGTGCACGCCGTGCGTCGCCACCCTCCGGCAGCGCGCGGACGGCGATAAGCGTATCCGTTTCCAGCGTGTTCAAGATCGCCTTGGGCGCCGCGCTCAGTCTCCCATAATCCTGCTCGATCAACCGTTGCATCTCTTCCCAGCGCCACCAGGCATCGGGCGCGTTCGAGCCGGGCTGCAGCCAATCCTCCATCACGTCGGAATCTCGCCAGAACGGCACGAAGCTGGAGAGGCAGGGCGAACCGAGCGAGAGCCAGAGCCGGTAGGGCCCTTCGACATCGTCCGCACCCGGCAGCTCCGCCACCATGCTGGCGGCGGTTTCCGATCCTTCCGGCGCGGTCGCATGCATGCAGATCAGACTTTCGCCGTCGGGGCCGGGCCGCCAGTCGTGCAGCAGGTCGCCTTCATCATGGCTGCGCAGCACTGAGAAGACGTCCTCCAACGCGATCTTTCCCTTGCGTTCGAGCCCTGCGAGGCGCGCTTCCGCGCAGATCAGCCGCGCCTTGCAGCCGGGCAGGAAATCGACCGAAGTATCGGCATAGGCGGCAGCGAAACTGAACGGCGCCTCCGCCTGCGGATCGAACCATCCGGAGGCGATAGCGTGCTCGATCGCGCCGGCGGAGATCCGGTCGTAATCGGCGCCGATTGTGTAGACGTTGGAGATCGCCGCCCAGTCGCGCACTCTCTTTGCCGCCCAGTGCCGGCCGGCGGTTTCCAGAATCCAGGCATCGGAAGCATCGGCGATGATAAAGCTGTTGTGATAGGTGGTCTGGCGCGTGGCCGAAGTGCTGCCCGACTGGCCGTATTGTTCGAGCAGCGCGGTCAGCACCGCGAGGCCCTCGTCGGCGCTCGCCGCGCGCTCCAGGGTGAGGCGCAGAAGATCCATCCCCAGCAGCCCCGGCTCCAGCGAGCCCGGCACCCGCGACCACACCGCCTCGTTGCCGATCGCCAACCCATGCTCGTTGACGCCGTGCTCGAAGCCCCACATCCACCACGGCCGCGACCCCAGCACGGCATGGGTATGTGCCACCTGCGGCACCTCGATATAAGTGCAGCGCAGTGTGCTGCCCGGCGTATGATCGGCGGCATCGCTGCGCGTCAGATACTGCGCCTCGTTGGGCTCACGGTCGGAGTTCTTGGCGAGGGTGGTGCGGCCGGACTGCGCCAGCCGGCTGCGGATCACGAAGGTGTCGCACATGGTCTCTTCTGGTTCTCATGCGGAGGGATTGCGAGCATGGCGCCGATCCTCCCATGACTCTCCGCCGCAACTCAATGGTGCCCCGCATCTTCTTTTCTTGTTGCGTGGTTCATTGGTCCGCTGTCCCCTGCTTCCCGCGCATTTCCGCGCGCGCATAGGAGCCCCATGAAGATCTCGGATTTCAAGGTCATGACCTTCGACATCGTCGGCACCTGCATCGACTTCGAGGCCGGCGTGCTCAACGCCGTGCGGGCGCTGGGTGGGCCGAAGGCGAAGGCCATCAGCGACGACGCGATCTTCGAGCCCTATGTCCGCGCCCGGGACAAGTTTCATGGCCGCACCTCGGAATCCTTCAACCATGTCTATCTCTCGCTCGCCGCCGAGCTCGATCTTGTGCGCGACGAAGCGGCGGCCGATGCCTTCCAGCTCGCCATCCTGCGCCTGCCGGCCTTTGCCGATTCCGCGGCCGCGCTCGCAAGGCTCAGGAAGCGCTTCCGGCTGGTCGCGATGACCAACGCCGACCGCACCGCCTTCTCGGCCTATTCCGAGACCCTCGGCAACCCGTTCCACGACAGCGTCACCTGCGACGACGCCGGCTGCGCCAAGCCGAACCCGCAGTTCTTCGCCTTCAACAAAGGGCGCCAGTCGGCATTGGGCTTCAAGCAGTCGGAGATCCTGCACGTCGCGCAGAGCCAGCACCATGACATCGGCGTCGCGGTCGCGCTCGGCTACATCACCTGCTGGATCGAGCGCCGCCAGGGCCAGACCGGCTTCGGCGGCACGCCGAAGCCGAAAACCATGACCAAGCCGCATTTCCACTTCGCGACCCTGGGGCAGCTCGCGGATGCGGTCGATGCAGAGCTGGCGACGGCTTAAGAGCCCCGCCGCGCCGCCTCGATCTTGGCGACGTCGATCTTCTTCATGTGCATCATCGCGTCGAAGGCGCGCTTGGCTTCGGCGCCGCCGGCAGCCATCGCTTCCAGCAGCACGCGCGGGGTGATCTGCCAGTTGACGCCCCATTTGTCCTTGCACCAGCCGCAGGCGCTCTCCTGTCCGCCGTTCTCGACGATCGCATTCCAGTAGCGGTCGGTCTCCGCCTGGTCATCGGTTGCGATCATGAAGGAGAAGGCTTCGCTCTGCTTGAAGTACGACCCGCCGTTGAGGCCGACGCAGGGAATGCCACAGACCGTGAAATCGACGGTGATGACGTCGCCGGCCTTGCCGGAGGGATAGTCGCTCGGCGACTTGTGGACGCCGTTGACGCTGCTGTTCGGAAAGGTCGCGGCGTAGAAGCGGGCGGCCGCCTCGGCGTCCTTGTCGTACCAGACGCAGATCGTGTTCTTGGCGATGGGCATGTCTTGTTCCTCTCACTTTGGAATCCAGGTCTGAGCCGGCCTGATCGGCCCGCTATCAGAACGTCGAACGGGAGCCGAAAGAATCGACAGCAACATGCCCGTTCTGGCGAGATTCATACAAGAC
>JAYSFH010000384.1:0-1308 GCA_041913405.1 Dongia sp.
TCATCGAGGATTGGCGTTCGCTGACCGTCGTGCTGGACCAGGGCGAATTGCGCCCGGCGCGGATGCGGGCAAGGAAACCGCGCTGACGCGGCGCTTTCTTCCTGTGCGCGGGCCGCGCTAACATCGCGCCCAAGAAACTGGGAGGCAAAGCGATCCTATGGAGAAATACGTCACCGGGCTCGAGAAGCGTCCGGCCAATCACGAGCCGCTGACGCCGATCAGCTTCCTGGAGCGCTCGGCGCTGGTCTATCCCCAGAGCCGCGCCATCGTCGATGCCAATGGGACGGAAGAGGGGCGCGTCATCACCTATGGCGAGATGTTCCGCCGCTGCCGCCAGGCGGCCGACGCCCTGCGGCAGGCCGGGGTCGGCGACCTCGACACGGTTTCGGTCTTCGCGCCGAACAGCGTCGCGATGCTGGAGATGCATTTTGCCGCCCCGATGGCGGGCGCGGTGCTGAACGCGATCAACTTCCGCCTCGATGCCCCGACCGTCGCCTTCATCCTCGACCATGCCGAGACCAAGGTATTCATGTTCGATGCCGAGCTTGCCCCGGTTGCGCGCGCGGCGTTGGCGCAGGTGAAGCGCAAGCTCACCGTGGTCGAGATCGCGGCGCCCAAGCATCCGGCGAGCGGCGACTACGTCGAATACGAATCCTTCATCGGCGAAGGCGACCCGCAGGGCCGCATCGACTGGCCGAAGGACGAGTGGCGCGCGATCAGCTTGAACTACACCTCGGGCACCACCGGCAATCCCAAGGGTGTGGTCTGCCACCACCGCGGCGCCTATCTGAACGCGTTGGGGCAGGGGCTCGCCGGCCGCTTAGGCCCCGACAGCGTCTATCTCTGGACCTTGCCGATGTTCCATTGCAACGGCTGGACCTACACCTGGGGCGTCACCGCGGTCGGCGGCACCCATGTCGTGCAGCGTGCGATCGTACCGGCGGAGATCTTCGACAAGATCGAGCGACATGGCGTCACCAATCTCTGCGGCGCCCCGACCGTGCTCGGCATGCTGGCCTTCGCGCCGGGCAGCGAGACCCGGCGCCTGAAGCACAAGGTCCGGATCATGACCGGCGGCGCGGCGCCGACCAGCACCGTAATCGGCGCCATGGAGAAAATGGGCTTCGAGGTGATCCACGCCTATGGCCTGACCGAGACCTACGGCCCGGCGAGCTTGTGCGAGATCCAGCCGGAATGGCACGATCTCGATCTGCCGGAGAAGGCGAAGCTGATCGCGCGTCAGGGCGTGCGCTATATCACCTCGGCGGGCCTGACCGTGATCGATCCCGAGAGCGGCGATCCGGTTCC
>JAYSFH010000384.1:1318-4306 GCA_041913405.1 Dongia sp.
TCGATGGGCGAGATCGCGATCCGCGGCAACACCGTGATGATGGGCTATTTGAAGAACCCGGAAGCCTCGGCCGCCGTATTCAAGGGCGGCTGGTTCCGTTCCGGCGATCTCGGCGTGATGCATCCGGATGGATACGCGGAGGTGAAGGACCGTTCCAAGGACATCATCATCTCCGGCGGCGAGAACATCTCCTCGCTCGAGGTCGAGGAGATCATGTCGCGCCATCCCGCCGTGCGCGAAGTCGCGGTGGTCGCCAAGCCCGACAGCCATTGGGGCGAGACGCCCTGCGCATATGTAGCGCTGAAGGACGGCGTCGCCGCCCCCAGCGCCGACGAGCTCAAAGCCTGGTGCAAGGAGCACATGGCCCATTTCAAGCGCCCGCATTACATCGTCTTCGGCGAGCTGCCGAAGACCGTCACCGGCAAAGTGCAGAAATACGTGCTCCGCGAGAAGGCGAAGGACGTTTGAAGGCGATTGGTAGACCCGCCAGACTCCATCCAGCAAGTCCACCCGCACAAACATCCAAGACCGCGCACCTTTCCGCGCGCTAACCTGCGAGCATGGACGCCGATGCCCTCATCGCCCTGATCCTCGCCGGCCTGGTGCTCGCCGGCAGCCCAGGTCCGAACACGATGAGTCTCGCCGCCGCCGGTGCGGCTTTCGGCGCGCGGCGCTCTCTTGCCTACATGGCCGGTCTCGCCGTGGGCATGCTCGCCGTCATGGTCATCGTCGCCAGCGGCGTGGTCGCAATGCTGCTGGCGGTGCCCGGCATCGCGCCGGCCGCGACCGTCGCCGCCTTGCTCTACTTCGTCTATCTCGCCTGGAAGATCGCCATGGCGCCGCCGCTCTCGGAAGCGGGGCCGGATCGGCCGGCGCCGTCACTCGCCGATGGGCTGCTGCTGTCGCTGGTCAATCCCAAAGGCTATGCGGCCATGCTGGCGCTCTTCGCCAGCCATACCTTGATCGCTAGGAGTCTGCTCAGCGACGCCGCGCTGAAAATCGCCGTGACCATGGTGATCATCGTCTTCGTCAATGTCGTCTGGCTCTATGTCGGCGCCGGCCTGGCGCGCTTCTTCCGCAGCCCGCGCGCCAACCGCATCATCAACATCACCTTCGCGGTCCTGCTGCTGGCCTCGGCCGCGCTGCTCATTCCGCGCTAGGCCAAGCGGCTGCCATAGACTCGCTTCACCGGAATGGCGTCGAGATCGACGCCTTCGAGACAGCGGACGTTGATGCTCCATTGCTCGGGAGCCGTTCGTGGTCGCCGGAACGGGAGGATCCCGCAGGTCGGGCAGATGTAGTCTTTGGCCGTGCGGGTGTGGAACTGATAGAGCGTCAGGTCCTCGAGCGGGGTGAACAGGCGGAACTCCCCTTCGTCCGCGCGGTGGAGCAGGGCGCCGCGTTTCCGGCAGATCGAGCAGTCGCAGACCCGGACATGGTCGATCTCGGCTTCGACCTCGAATCGAACCCGGCCGCAATGACAGGAACCCTGGTAAACCCGGCGCATGCTGCGGACGCTAGCGCAACCCACCCCGCATTGCATCCTTCCAATGATTTCAGTATCTTCCGCCGACTTTGCGGTGCGGGGGTACTGCCGATTCAGCGCACGGCAATCAAAGAATAATGATAACTTTCAAAGGGATGGAATGATGAGTCCGATGTTGTACTGGCTGGTGATTGCAGCCGGAGTCCTGGCCCTGCTCTATGGGTTCTGGGCGACCCGCTCGGTTCTGGCGGCTTCCGCCGGAAACGCCCGGATGCAGGAGATCGCCGCGGCGATCCAGGAAGGCGCCAAGGCCTACCTCAACAAGCAGTACACGATGATCGGCCTCGTCGGCATCGTCGTCGCCGTCATTCTGTTCTTCGCGCTGTCGCCGCTCTCGGCGGTCGGCTTCATCCTCGGCGCCATCCTGTCCGGCCTCACCGGCTATATCGGCATGAACGTCTCGGTCCGCGCCAACGTGCGCACGGCGGAAGCCGCGCGCCAGGGCATGTCCCAGGCGCTGGACATCGCCGCCAAGTCGGGCGGCATCACCGGCCTGCTGGTGGTCGGTCTCGGCCTGCTCGGCGTCGCGGGCTACTACATGTTCCTGCGCGGCCAGGGCACCGAGATGCGCCCGATGCTGGAGGCCCTGGTCGGCCTCTCCTTCGGCGCCTCGCTGATCTCGATCTTCGCCCGGCTCGGCGGCGGTATCTTCACCAAGGGTGCCGATGTCGGCGCCGACCTGGTCGGCAAGGTGGAAGCCGGCATTCCCGAAGATGACCCGCGCAACCCGGCCGTGATCGCCGACAACGTCGGCGACAACGTCGGCGACTGTGCCGGCATGGCCGCGGACCTGTTCGAAACCTACGCCGTGACCATCGTCGCGACCATGTACCTCGGCTCGCTCTACTTCGTGGGCGAGCAGGCGCTGGCCGCCATGATGTATCCGCTCGTCATCGGCGGCGTCTGCATCATCGCCTCGGTGATCGGCACCTTCTTCTCCGGCATCGGTTCGTCCGGCAAGATCATGTCGGCGCTTTACCGCGGCTTCATCGTCACCGCCGTCGTCTCGGCGGGCCTGATCGTCGGCATCACCACCCAGATTTTCGGCGACGGCCTGACGACCGCGGCCGGCGCGACCTACACCGCCCAGGACCTGATCACCTGCGCCTTCGTCGGTCTCGTCGTCACCGGCCTCATCGTGTGGATCACCGAATACTACACGGGCACGGGCTTCCGCCCCGTCCGTTCGGTCGCGGCGGCCTCCACCACCGGCCACGGCACCAACATCATCCAGGGGCTCGCCATCTCCATGGAAGCCTGCGCCCTGCCGGTGCTGGTGATCTGCGGCGGCATCATCGTGGCCTACATGACGGCGGGCATCTTCGGGCTCGCGGTCGCGGCGACCACCATGCTGGCGCTGGCCGGTATCGTTGTCGCGCTCGACGCCTACGGCCCGGTGACCGACAACGCCGGCGGGATCGCCGAAATGTCGCACCTGCCGC
>JAYSFH010000385.1:0-4304 GCA_041913405.1 Dongia sp.
CGGCCAAGTGCGCGCGGGTGACTGTATTGCCCTTCATGGCTCGCCTCTCGCTGAACCGGCGTCCGGTCGTCGTTCAGGAAAGCCTATCGATTCCTCTGAAATCAGTCAATTAGAGAGGGACGTTACGACGAAACTTGGTTCGTCATGGTTACTACCAGCGGAGCAGCGCCGAACCCCAGGTGAAGCCGCCGCCCATGGCCTCCATCAGCACCATCTGGCCGCGCTGGATCCGGCCGTCGGTGACGGCCTCCGCCAGGGCCAGGGGCACCGAGGCCGCGGAGGTGTTGGCATGACGGTCGATCGTGTAGACGACCTTCTCGGGCGGCAGTTTCAGGCGGTGCGCCATCCCGTCCATGATCCGCCGATTCGCCTGGTGCGGCACCAGCCAGTCGATCTCCTCGGCGGTAATGCCCGTGGAGGCGATCGCCGCATCGACCGCCGCCGCAAGGTTCACGACAGCATGGCGGAAGACTTCCTTGCCGTTCATCTGCACGACGCCGGTGGTCTGGGTCGAGGACGGCCCGCCATCGACATAGAGCTGTTCGTAGTGGGCGCCGTCGGAGAAGAGATGGGTGCAGAGCACGCCCCGATCGGCCGAGGTCCCCTGCCCTTCAGCCGCTTCCAGGATGAGAGCGCCGGCGCCGTCGCCGAACAGCACGCAGGTGTTGCGGTCCTTCCAGTCGAGGATGCGGGAGAAGGTCTCGGCGCCGATTACCAGAGCACGCTTCACCTGGCCGGCTTTGATAAAATTGTCGGCGACGGCGAGCGCATAGACGAAGCCGGAGCAGACCGCCTGCACGTCCATGGCGAAGCCGCCCTTCATGCCGATCCGGTGCTGCACCTTGGTCGCCGTTGCCGGGAAGGTATGATCCGGTGTCGCGGTCGCGAGGATGATGGCGCCGATGTCGGCGCCGCGCAGCCCGGCGGAATGCAGCGCCTGCTCGGCCGCCTTCACCGCCAGATCGGAGGTCGTCTCGCCTTCGGCAGCGACATGGCGCTGGGTGATGCCGGTGCGCTGGCGGATCCACTCGTCGGTGGTGTCGACGCGCTTCGAGAGTTCCTCGTTGGTGACGACGGTCTTCGGCAGATAGGCGCCGACGGCAAGACCGACCGAGCGTCTCATTGGTGATGTATCCCTGTTAGAGCGCCGCCGCCTGGGGGCCGGTGGAAGCGGTCATGTTGGCGAAGTCGTGGCGCATCTTCTCGATCGTGCCGTTGGTCAGCATGTCGACAGCGACGCCGATCGCATTGGCGAAGCCGAAGGCATCCGTGCCGCCATGGCTCTTCACGCAGACGCCATTGAGCCCCATGAAGATGGCGCCATTGTAGCGCCGAGGATCCACCCGCGCACGCAATGCGTTCATCGCCGGGCGCGCCAGCAGATAGCCCAAACCCGCCATCCAGGAGCTCTTGAAGGTCTGGCGCAGGAAGTGGCTGTAGAGCTTCACCGCACCCTCGATGCTCTTCAAGGCGACGTTGCCGGTGAAGCCATCGGTGACGATGACGTCAACCGTGCCGCGGGTGATGTCGTCGCCTTCGACGAAGCCCACGAATTTTCCCGGGAGCGTCGCCTGCCTGAGGATGCCGTGCGCGACCTTGACCGCGTCATGGCCCTTCAATTCCTCGGCACCGACGTTCAAGAGGCCCATGGTCGGCTCGCGCACGCCGAGCACGGTGCGGGCGAAGACGTTGCCCATGACCGCGAACTGCACGAGGTTGTCGGCATCGCACTGAACGTTGGCGCCGAGATCGAGCATCACGCTCTCGGAGCGCAAGGTCGGGAAGAACGAGGCGATCGCCGGCCGGTCGATTCCCGGCATGGTCTTCAGCACGAACTTCGCCATCGCCATGAGGGCGCCGGTGTTGCCGGCGGAAACCACGGCACCCGCCTCGCCGTTATGCACGGCGTCGATCGCCAGGCGCATGGAGCTGCCGCGGCCGGAGCGCAGGGCCTGGCCCGGCTTGTCGTCCATGGTGACGACCGAGACGGTGTGGCGGAGTGTCGAGACCTTCTTCAGCTCAGGCAAAGCATCCAGCAGCGGCCGGACCTTCGCCTCGTCTCCGAAGAACAGGAACTTGCACTGCGGAAAGCGGCGTCGCGCGATATCCGCGCCACGCACCACCATCTCCGGTGCGTTGTCGCCGCCCATCGCATCCAATGAAATCGCCAGGCTGGCGCTCAAGAGTGTTCACTCCTCCCTGGGCGCACTATAGCAGGCGCGATCAGGCGGCGCTGGACTCCGCGCTTGCGACGACTTCGCGCTTGTCGTAATGGCCGCAGGAACCGCACACGTGATGCGGGCGCTTCAGCTCGCCGCAGTTGGGGCATTCCAGCGACGCCACGACCTTCAACGCATGATGGCTCCGCCGCATATCGCGCCGCGACTTGGAGACCTTCTTCTTGGGAACTGCCATGATTGTGCTCGCACAAAAGAAAAGGCAGCCCAATGCTGCCACCGAATGGCGGGTTCTTAGCCAAAAACCGACGCAGTGGCAAGTTAAACACGCGCCCGCCGTTTCGAAGCCGGATCCGGCTCTAGTTTGATTTCTTCAATATTGAGAATGGGTTAACGGGGCGCTCCGCAACCTCCTCCGCGTCCGGCTCGGGGCTGAACTCCGCGGAAATCGCGGCTCCGGGCGCCCGGGGGTAAGGATCCAGCGCCAAAGAGAGGTGCTCCGCCGCCAGTTCCCCGAGGTCGATATGCCCGTTCCGGATCGGTTCCGGGGGATCTTCGGCGTCGAAATCGAGGTCGGTTTCGGTGGGGCGCCGCCGGTCGTCCTCTTCGGCGAAATCGGCGGAAAAGCGCTCGGCGATCCGGGCCGGGACCGGCGCCAGGGTGACCACGCAGGCCTGGGTCACCTCGGCCTCAATCTCGCCCTGGACATGGATCACGCCCCCGCCCGCCCGCTTCAGCGAAAACACCGCTTCCAGCCGGTCGATGCCGATGAGGTCGAAGCGCTTGGCGAGGGCCGCGCGCTCCTCGGGATTGGCGCTGATGCGGCGCTCCATGCGATGCGTGCCGACACTGTCGGCCTCGACGAAGCGGGAAAATTCCTGAGAGTCGGAGTGCTGGCGGGGCATGCCCCTAATCTAGTCGTCCTGCGCTAGTAATCCAGCCGGTCCGGCTCGAGGGACGGGAAATGCAAGATGCCGCGCATCAGCTGGTCGATCGGCAAGGCCGCGAGTTCGGCATCGGCGCGCTTCATGTAGTCGGTCATCCTCTTCAGGCATTCCTCGACCGGCTCGGCGGTGCCGTAAAGATTGCGCTTCAGCGCGAGTTCCAGCTCGGTCTGGCCGCCCTGGGATTGCAGATGCGCAAGACCCGCCTCATAGGCCTGGAACCGGCCGTTCATCGCCTCAGTCATGAACTTGATGCGCCGGCCGACGCCGAGATCCTGGGCCCCCATCTCGCGCACCGAGGCGTCGAAATCGGCGAACATGACGTCATAGACCGACTGGGCCACGGCGCCGGCCTTGTCGCCCTGCCCCTTCAGCCGCCGGAACAGCAGGAAGGCGTGCAGCGCCACCATCTCGAACCGGCCGTCGATGCTGTCGGGCACGCCGCAGGCGATGTAGAAGTCCGGGCGCCGGGCCTGGGCGGTCAGGGCCGCGTAGAGCCGCTGCGCCACCACCTCGCGGCGATCCGGCCCGCTCAGGACACGGTCGATCAGCTTGCCGAGCACACTCACGGATGGTTGTCCACTTGGCCGGATTTCCTTTTCAGCTCCGCCCCTTAACGGCGAGATCCCGGGTGCTGCCGATTCTTGACAGCGTGGGGGGTGGGTGCAATCTTCGCCCCGCCGGCTGCATCAACGCCGAGCCTAGGCGCCGGGTGCCATGATTCGCAACATCCGGCATCGTCTCGGGCTCGGAGCGCGCCGGAGGAGAATCGGGGCCGCCATGATCAACCTACGCAAGACCGCCACCGCCCTCTGCTCGAGCCTCTGGCTCGCAGGGTCCCTGGCCGGCCTGGCCGCCTGCTCACCGACCATCCAGCAGGAAGGCAACGTCCCGGACGTCGATCAGGTGGTGCAGATCAACCCCGGGGTCGATGACAAGAACCGGGTGAACCAGCTCCTGGGCTCCCCTTCCGCAGTCTCCGCCTTTGCCGACCGCACCTGGTACTACATCTCCCGGCGCACCGAGCAGACCGCCTTCCTCGATCCCGAAGTGGTCGACCAGGAAGTGCTGGCGATCAGCTTCGACGCCCAAAACATCGTGCAGGACCTGAAGGTCTACGGCCTCGAGGACGGCCGCATGGTGGCGATGGTCGACCGCGTCACCCCGACCCACGGCAACGATC
>JAYSFH010000386.1:0-4297 GCA_041913405.1 Dongia sp.
AACCCGGCCTTGGTCATGAAGACCTCGCCGCGGATCTCGACCCGCTTCGGCGCCTTGCCGGTGAGCTTCACCGGCACGTCGGCGATCTGCCGGAGGTTCTGGGTGATGTCCTCGCCGGTGGATCCATCGCCGCGGGTCGCGCCGACCGTGAGCGCGCCGTCCTCGTAGCGCAGGTTGGCGGAGAGCCCGTCCATCTTCGGCTCCAGCGCCAGCGGGATTTCGACCTCGGGCTTGAGCCCCAGGAAGCGCCGGATCTTGCCGAGGAAGTCCTCGACATCCTCGCGGCTGAAGGCGTTGTCGAGCGAGAGCATCGGCTCCAGGTGCTTCACCTTGGTGAAGCCGGAGGCCGGCGCGGCGCCGACCTTGTCGCTCGGCGAGTCGGCGCGTTTCAGGTCGGGGAAGCGCTTTTCGATCGCCTCGTTGCGCTGGACCAGCGCGTCGAACTCGGCGTCGGAAACCTCCGGCGCATCCTTCTGGTAATAGAGCGCGCGGTGGTGCCCGATCTCCAGGACCAGGCGGGCGAGCTCCTTCTTCGCCTCGGCTTCGCTGAGGGCGTCGACCGGCTTCGGCTTGCTCATGCCGCGCCCACCAGCAGCTTGTCGGCCGCGGCGCGGGCCTCGTCGGTGACCACGGCGCCGGAGAGCATGCGGGCGATCTCCTCGCGGCGCTCGGCATCGTCGAGCGGCGTGGTCGCGGTCGCGATCTTGCCCTTCACCGTGCGCTTCTCGACCCGCAGATGATTCTGCGCCAGCGCCGCCACCTGCGGCGAATGGGTGATCACCAGCACCTGCACCTTCTTCGCCAGGCGCTTCAGACGCTCGCCCACGGCAGCCGCGGTGGCGCCGCCGATGCCGGAATCGACCTCGTCGAAGACCAGGGTCGGCACCGGCTGGTTGCTGGCCAAGGTCACCTTCAGCGCCAGCATGAAACGCGCGAGCTCGCCGCCCGACGCAATGCGGTTGATCGGGCCGGGCGTCGCGCCGGGGTTGGTCGCGACCTGGAACTGCACCCGGTCCCAGCCGCCCTCGCCCCAATCCGCCTCGCCCAGGCTCTCGATGCGGGTGGCGAAGCGCGCCTTCTCCAATTTGAGCGGCGGCAGCTCCTTGTTGACCGCGGCGTCCATCGCCTTCGCCGCCTTGGCGCGCGCGGCGCTCAATGCCGTCGCGGCATCGCGATAGGCGGCCAGCCCCGCCTCGGCCGCCTTCTTCAAGGCACCGAGATCGGCGCTCTGCCCCTCGATCAGCGCCAGGCGCCGCTTCAGGTCGGCGAGCAGGTCCGGCAGGGCGGTGACCGCGACGCGATGCTTGCGCGCCAGCTCGCGCAGCAGGTTCAAGCGGTCGTCCAGCTTCTCCAGGCGGTTGGGGTCGGCATCGAGATCGGCGGCCATGCGTTGCAAACCGGCGATGCCCTCGGCGAGTTCCGCGGCGGCGCGGTCGAGCGCGCTCGCCACCGGATCGAGCCCGGCGCCCGCCTTGTCGGCGGAGGCCAGCGCCCGGTCGGCGCCGCGCTCGCCGGCGAGCTCGCCATGCGCCGCCTCGATCGCCTCCAGGAGCTGCTCGCGGTGCATCAACTGCTGGCGCTCGGTGGTGAGCGCGGTCTCCTCGTCCGGCTTCGGGTCGGCCAGCTCCAGCTCGCCCGCGGCGTGGCGGAGATAGTCTTCGTCGGCGCGGGCGCGTTCCAGCTCCGCATGGGCGCCGTCCAGCGCCTCCTGCGCCTGCCGCCAGCGGCGATAGGCCTCGCCGACCTTCGCGGCCGCGGCTTCGAGCCCGCCGAAGGCGTCGAGATGGGTGCGGTGGGTCGCCGGATCCAGCAGCCCATGCACCTCGAACTGGCCTTCGATCTCGATCAGCGCCTCGCCGATCCGCCGCAGCAGCGCGACGCTGACCGGCTGGTCGTTGACGAAGGCGCGCGACTTGCCGTCGGCGCCGACCTGGCGGCGCAGGATCAGGAGGTCGTCGCGCTCGATCCCCTGCTCTTCCAGGATCGCATGGGCGGCATGGCGTTCGGGCAAAGTGAAGGTGGCCGTCGCCCCGGCCTGGGTCGCGCCGGCCCGCACCAGGGCGCCCTCGGCCCGCGCGCCCAGCGCCAGGCCGAGCGCGTCGAGCAGGATCGACTTGCCGGCGCCGGTCTCGCCGGTCAGCGCCGTGAGACCAGCCGACAGGCTCAATTCCAGCCGGTCGATGAGCACGATGTTTTGGACGGTCAGACCGACCAGCATGGACCGCTTAGAGCCCGCCGCTTCCGAACACGCCGCCGTCGCTGTCGTCCGGCGCCGGCTGCGAATTGGGCACTGGGATCGGCTCTTCGACCGGCGGCGTCGGCACCGGCTGTTCCTGGACCGGCGGTGTCGGCACCGCGGGCGGCGGCGGCGGCAGGCCCGGCCCGGTCTGGTTCTGGATCACCGAGTTGCTGTCCACCGGCGCCGGCGGCGGCGGCAGGCCGAGTTCGTTGCTGGCCTGATCGGGCTGCGGCTCCGGCGGCGGCGGGCCTTCCGGCGCCTTGGTCGGATCGGTGACGACCGGCGGCAGCTCGGCGCTGTTCTCCGTCGAGATGCCCTTGCTGGTCAGCAGATTGTAGGCGTCCTGGTACCACTCGCTGCCCGGATAGTTGTAGCCGAGCACCGAGGCCGCGCGTTCCGCCTCGGGATAGATGCCGAGCGCGACATAGGCCTCGGTCAGGCGCTCCAGCGCCTCCGGCACATGGGTGGTCGTCTGGTAATGGTCGATCACGTTCTTGAAGCGGTTGATGCCGGCCAGATACTGGCCGCGCTCCATGTAATAGCGGCCGACCGCCATCTCCTTGCCGGCCAGGTGATCGCGCACCAGGTCGAGCTTCAGGGTGGCGTCGCGGGCGTAAGGCGTGTTCGGGAAGCGGGCGATCACGTCCGAGAGCGCGCGCTGCGCCTCCTCGGTGTTGCCCTGGTCGCGGCTGACATCGGCGATCTGCTCGTAGTAGCAGAGTGCGCGCAGATAATAGGCATAGGCGGCGCCGCGGTTGCCGGGGTGGAGATCGATGAACCGCTCGAGCGCCGGGATCGCGTCGTCGTAGGAGTCGATCAGGTAATAGGAGTAGGCCGACATCAGCTGCGCCTGGGTGGCCCAGGTCGAATAGGGATGCTGGCGCTCCACCTCGTCGAACAGCTTCGCGGCCTGGCGGGTGTTGCCGCCGTTCAGGGTGTCGAGCGCGTCGTTGTAGAGCACATCGACCGGCGTATCCGGGATTTCCGGCTCCGGGCTCTTGCAGGCGGCGAGCGCCAGCAGCGCGAAAGGCAGTGCCCATGCGCGAGAAAACCGCCCGAAGCTCCGAATAAGGCGCACGATTCCGCCGTTCCCTGTTTAGACCCGGCGGACTATAGGCGGAGCGGCGGTCCTTCTCAAGCCCGGCGGCTGCCCGCCAAACCCTTAGGAAGGCTGGCAAAAGAAACGCCCGGCGGCCCGTTCCGGGTGCGCCGGGCGGATCGCGGCGCGATTACTGGCCGTAGGCCGACGTTTCGCCCGAATCGGCGTCGTATTTGATGGTGACGACCGAGAGCTGGCAGAGATCGACGCCGCGCCATTCGGCCGAGGTATTGTCCTCGGAATAGACCACCTTCAGGTCCCAGGCGCAGGTGTCGGTATCCCGGCTGAAGGCGATGTTGGCCTGCGCGCCGTCGCCGAGCGTGTCCTGGCCGAGCACGTCCTCCTGCCAGTCGGACGACTGCGTCGGCGCGACATAGAGCTCGCCGATCTCATAGCCGGTGCCGTTGATCAGCGAGAAATCCTGCTCACCCGCCAGAGCCGATGGGCCGGCGAGCGCCAATGCGCTGCAAGCGGCAACGGCGCAGAAGAAAGCCTTCATGGACGGTATCCCCCGTTTGCGAACGTCCGGATGGACGCTCAAGCCGGGGGAGTCTGGGTAGGCGAGTCTTAAAGGACCGTGAAGTGCAGGGCGGAATGGGGAGCCAACAAAAGCGAAGGGCCTCCCGGAGGAGGCCCTTCCATTGCCCTGCCTAGAGGCGGCAGCTCAACGAAGCCCGACCCCAACTTTGGAGGCCGTGCTCATGAGAACCGCCATCTGCGGCATATGACAATGAGACATCTGACCACCTCCTTTCCAATGTTGAACGAAGAGTATGTAGGAGAAAGGCGCGACTTTACAAGCGGACCGCCCTACTCCGGACAGGGTTGTCCGGCGGCGCCCCAGAGCGCGATGTCTCTGACGTGATCCTCGAAGGTGCCGGGCGGCGTGCTGCGACCCTGGCCCGGCGCCCAAGCCCGGGGAATGAAACCGCTCAGCGATGCGTCGTGCCGCAGGTGCT
>JAYSFH010000387.1:0-3639 GCA_041913405.1 Dongia sp.
CCTGCGTGATCCCTTGCCGCTGCGCGAGCACCCGCCCGCGAGCCTGGCCTTCACGCTGATCCCGCCGCCGGGCGCGGCGGCGAGCGGCCCGATCCGCCTGCCCGCGCCCACGCCGGCCGACCTCCACCAGACCGGGACGGGCGAGCTGATCGCCGAGATGTTCGTGTCCCTCTGAGCCCGTCCGGCGCAGCTGTTCGAGACCGCGCGCGCCCAGGTGCCCGGCGTGGCGCCGGCCCTGGGCAAAGGCGAGATCGCGCCGCTCGCCGACTGGCTGCTGGAGAACGGTTGGCGCCACGGGCGGCGGTATGAGCGCGACGAAATCCTGAAGCGGGCGACCGGAAGGAAGCTCGACCCCGCGCCCTATCTCCGGCACTTGGCGGCGCGGTATTCGGGGTGAGGCGGGGTTCGCGGAGTATGGAGATAAGTACTATGTCCCCCGAAATCGCTTCATCTGCCGGTGTGGTGGGACGACCGGCTGTTCGCTTAGGGTTTCGTTCCCCAGCGTCCCCGCTAGATTGACTCGTCGGTTGCTCTACCTATAGTCGTGTGCGCTCAACAATAACTCGGGGAGCCAATATGGCTAGAAGCGTCTCGGTCAACATGACCAATCACCCGCTGAGCCGGGAGGAGAACGGCGTCTCCTTCACGGTCATGAATGCTGGGTCGAAGATGGGTGAACTGGTCGTCAGCAAGGGTGGACTCCGGTGGAAGCCCAAGGGAAAGCACGATCATCATTTCATGGGATGGCATGAGCTCGATGCAGAAATGCGGAACTATCTCATCAAATAACCTCCCGACTTGATCTCGCTCTCGCAAACAAAAGCGGCGTCGGAGTTGCCTCCGGCGCCGCAGTCTCCAGATCGTGTCTATAGCGGCACGAGATTGCCGGGTTGATCCCCGGATCAAGTCCGGGGACGGCAATGACGCCCCTGCGTGTTACCCGCTGATGCCCGGCATCAGCTTGTTTTCGTCGTGGCGGCCGCGGCTCAGCTCGTCGAGCGTCAGGTCCACCGCCTCCTCGAACTTGGTCAAGGTCTCTTCCAGGCACTTCTGGTCGTGCGCGGAGGAGATGAACCAGGGTTCGCGGCTGTCGGGCTCGCACATCACGCCCATGTCGATCAGATAGCCGGCCATGGTGTCGTAGAAGGTGTAGTCGCTGAGCTTC
This sequence comes from Dongia sp., assembly GCA_041913405.1. Lineage (GTDB taxonomy): Bacteria > Pseudomonadota > Alphaproteobacteria > Dongiales > Dongiaceae > Dongia. Next base: position 1,166 of record JAYSFH010000387.1, read on the forward strand.
CAGTTCCGGTAGGTGGTCGGCGCCTCGGCCGAGAAGAACAGGCCGGACATCGAGTGGTGGCCGGTGAAGCTGTGCGGGATGCCGCGCTTGGTCAGCACCTTGTGCATGCCTTCCTGCATCGCCTTGCCGTAGGCGGCGATGACCTCGAGCGCGTCGGTGTCCTTCAGGATGGTCAGCGTCTTCTCGGCGGCCGCCAGGCTCATCGCCTGGGCGGTGTAGGTGCCGCCATGAGCGACGCCCTTGCCGTATTTGCGCATGATCTCTTCCTTGCCGCCGATCGCCGAGATCGGGTAGCCGTTCGCGACGGCCTTGGCGACGGTGAAAATGTCGGCCTCGATGCCGTAGAGCGCCTGGGCGCCGCCGCGGCCGACGCGGAAGCCGGTCTTCACCTCATCGACGATCATGATGACGTTGTACTTGGTGCAGAGCGCGCGCACCGCCTTGATGAATTCCGGCTTCGACGGAATGCCGCAGCAATTGCCGAGGATCGGCTCGATCAGCACGGCGGCGATCGAGTCACTGTGCTTCTTCAGCACGTCCTCGAGACGCTGCGCGTCGTTGTAGGGGACCTGCCAGAACAGGTTGCGGACCAGCTGCGGGATGCCCTGGCCATAGGGGATGACCTTCGGGTCCTTGCTCTGGTCCTTCATGTCCTCCGGATCGGCGGTCCACATCGAGGCGTCGAACAACCCGTGATAGGAGCCTTCGAAGGTGACGTAGTTGTCCTTGCCGGTGTAGCCGCGGGCGAGGCGCAGCGCCGCCATCACGGCCTCGGTGCCGGAGTTGGAGAAACGGACCAGCTCGGCCGCCGGCATCATCTCCTTGATGAGCTTGGCGACGGTCACTTCCTTCTCGGTGCCGAGCGCGAAGACGGTGCCGACATGCTGGCCCTCGCGGGCCGCGGCATCGACTTCCGGATGGCAGTGGCCGAGGATCGCCGGGCCGTAGCCCAGGCGGTAGTCGATGTATTCGTTGCCGTCCAAGTCCCAGAGGCGGGCGCCTTTGCCGTGTTTCACGAAGACGGTCTCGTCCTCGCCCCAGAAGCGGAAGTTCGAGCTGACGCCCAAGGGCAGGTGCTTCACCGCCTCCTTGAAGTGGGCGCGGGACTTGTCGAGCTTTCGACGCTGGACCTTGATCGACATTTTCTTCTCCAAGTTTCTAAAAATACCCGGCTTCAAAAAGGCTCGCCGGGCTTGGCATCCGGCCATCAATAAGCGATTCGATGGCGGCCGCCGTTGAATGGATGTATAGTGAGGCTAGCCCTGGGGAGGGCTCGAAGGCAAGCTGTTGAATGCGTATTTAATCTCGCAGGCGCCGCAAAGTTATATATTTCAATGTATTAACCATGATTCTCTCATCCGCTTCGCGAAGGGATTAACGCTTGGCCAAAGCTGAGGCCGTTAAGGAAATCCGCCGAAAACAGCTGATCGACGCCACGATCCGGGCGATCGGCCGCTATGGCTACAACAGCACGACTCTGACCCACGTCGCCGGGGAAGCCGGGCTCTCGCCGGGCATCGTGAACTTCTATTTCAAGTCCAAGGACCAGCTGCTGCTGGCGACCCTGGAGCAGATCGCCGAGGAATATTCCGCTTTCTGGCAGGCGGCGATGAGCAAGGGCAAGGTGGCACCCGCCGCCGGGCTCGAGGCGATGATCGACGCCGACTTCCACCCCTCGGTCTGCAATCCGGAGAAGATCTCGATCTGGTACGCCTTCTGGGCCGAGGCGGGGAACAACCCGGCCTATCAGGGCCTGGTGCAGCGGCTGGAGACCGACTACACCAGCCAGACCATCGAGCTCTGCAACCGGATCATCACCGAAGGCGGCTACGGCATCGACGCCCGCACCGTCGCGATCGGCCTCAACGCGATGATCGACGGGCTCTGGTTCGACTGCCTGATGGAGCCGAAGGTCTTCAACCGCAACGACGCCAAGCGGGTCTGCCGGTCGTACCTGGCCGCGGTGTTTCCCTCGCATTTCGCCGGCGGTCCGAAGCGGACGCGCATCGCCGCGAATGAGGATGAGCTGCCGCCAGGGTCGAATCTCGAGCTGGTGACCGACCAGGACCTGCAGGGGCGGGACGCGCATCGCTCGCGCATCGCCGCAGCCCTGCGCAAGCGGGTCGATCCGGTCGGCACGATCCGGCGCGAAGCCCTGGCGGCCAGCGTCGGCGTCTCGGCGAAGACCTTGGAAGGCTGGCTCGACGGACGCCAGGAGCCGAGCTCCTGGCAATTGGGGCGCCTCATCGTCGCCACCGACAGTCAGCTCTGGATGGAGATCTATGGGCCGCTGCATGAGGAGATGCAGCGCCGCTTCGAAGCCAAGCTCGCGCAGCAGCGGGCCGAGGGCGAACGTGAACGCGCGGCGCTCGATGCGCTGAAGGGGACGCCGAAGGCGACGTGAGACCTCCTCTTTCTCGTCATGGTCCGCGAAGGCGGACCATCCACGAGTTTGGGCGGCGCGAAAGCAACTC
>JAYSFH010000387.1:3649-4283 GCA_041913405.1 Dongia sp.
AGTGATCGCCCTGGTCGGCGCCAGCCCGAAGCCCGGCACGGTGGGGCGCGGCATGATCGCCTCGGCGACCATGGCGACGCCATCGGGGGGCGAAAAGCCGCCGGCGCGGATCCATCTCATCAACCCGAACTATCCGGAGATCGCCGGGCAGAAGGCCTATGCGTCCCTCGCAGAATTGCCGGAGACCGTCGACATGGCGGTGCTGGGCGTTGCCAATGCGCGGCTGGAAGCGGCGCTGGCCGATGCGATCAAGCACGGCGTCAAGGCCGCGACGATCTTCGCCAGCGGCTATCTGGAGAATGACGCGGAACCCAAGCTCACCGCGCGCCTGTCGGCGATGGCGAAGGAGGCGGGGGTCGCGATCTGCGGCGGCAACTGCATGGGATTCTACAATCTGGAATACGGCCTCAGGGTCTGCGGCTTCCCGCCGCCGGACTGGATGCGCGCCGGCGGGATCAGCTTCATCACCCATTCGGGCAGTGCCTTCTCGGCGCTCTGCCACAACGACAAGCGGCTCGGCATCAACCTCGCAGTCTCGGCGGGGCAAGAGCTGGCCACCAACGTCGCCGACTATCTCGATTATGTGCTGAGCCTGGAGTCCACCAAGGTGGTCGGGCTGTTCCTGGAAACGGTG
>JAYSFH010000388.1:0-215 GCA_041913405.1 Dongia sp.
CCGAGGAAGCCTCGCCCAACGTCACCACCGTCTCGGTCGCGACCGAGGAGCTCACCGCCTCGATCCAGGAGATCAGCCGTCAGGTCCAGCAATCGGCCGCCGTCGCCGGCCGCGGGGGGGCCGCTGCCGCCCCCACCCAAAGTAATGGGAAGGGGGCGGGCGGGGGGGGGCCGCACATAAGCCCCGTGTTAGGCCGGATAAAAAACAAACCCACC
>JAYSFH010000388.1:239-3969 GCA_041913405.1 Dongia sp.
GGCGGCGCAGAAGATCGGCCAGGTGATCGGCCTGATCAACGACATCGCCAGCCAGACCAACCTGCTGGCCTTGAACGCGACGATCGAGGCGGCCCGGGCCGGCGAGGCCGGCAAGGGCTTTGCCGTGGTCGCCTCCGAGGTGAAGAGCCTCGCCAACCAGACCGCCAAAGCCACCGAGGAGATCGGCTCGCAGATCGGCGGCATCCAGCAGGCGACCGGCGAGGCGGTCGCGGCGATCCAGTCGATCGCCGCCACCATCCGCGAGATCAACGACATCGCCACCGCCATCGCCTCGGCCGTGGAGGAGCAGGGTGCCGCGACCCAGGAGATTTCGCGCAATGTGCAGCAGGCCTCGGCCGGGACGCAGGAAGTCTCGTCCAACATCACCGGCGTCTCCGAGGCGGCGGCGGCGACCGGCGCCGCGGCCGAGCAGGTGAACTCGGCGGCGACCGAACTCTCCAAGCAGTCGGAGACGCTGCGCGGCAAGGTCGAGACCTTCCTCTCCTCGATCAAGGCGGCGTAGGGCTAGACCAACAAGGTTGCGAGGCCGGCCAGCGCGCCGAAGGCCAGGGTCGGCAGCGCGCCGAGCTTGAAGCGCAGCATGGCGATCACCGCGGCCAGCGCAATCGCCGCGGCAAGCCAGTTCAGGCTGCTGAAGTCCGGCACCTCGAGGCTGAGGCCGGCGAGCGGGATCTCCCGGGTCGCGCCGAACAGCACATGCAGGCCGAACCAGACGGCGAGGTTGGCGATGACGCCGACCACGGCGGCGGTCACCGCGGCCAGCGCGGCGGAGATCGCTCGGTTGCTGCGCAGGGCTTCGACATAGGGCGCGCCGACGAAGATCCAGAGGAAGCAGGGCGCGAAGGTGGCCCAGAGCACCAGCCCGGCGCCGAGCGTGCCGGCCAGCAGCGGATCCAGCATCCCCTCGGTCGATAGCTGGGCCCGGAAGGCGGCGAGGAAGCCGACGAATTGCAGCACCAGGATCAGCGGGCCCGGCGTGGTCTCGGCGAGGCCGAGCCCGTCCACCATCTCGTGCGGCAACAGCCAGTGGAAGCCATCGACCGCCGCCTGCGCCACATAGGCGAGGACGGCATAGGCGCCGCCGAAGGTGACCACCGCCATCACGCTGAAGAACTGGCCGAGGTTGGTCCAGATGCTGTCGCCGCCGGTCACCAGGCGCAACGCCAGGATCGGTCCGAGCCAGAGCGCAAGCCAGAGCGCCAGGGTGCGGAGCGCGCGCGGCGTCGAGCTCCGGGTGTGGGTGAGTCCGCCGCCTTCGATCAGCCGGTCGATCAGGCCGTGGGTGTCGGGCTTGGCGCCGTTGCCATGGCCGCCGCCGGCGGGGAAGGCCGCGGGTGAGACGCGATGGCCGATCCAGCCGAGCAGGCCGGCGCCGAGCACGATCAGCGGGAAGGGAATCTTCAGCGCATAGATGCCGATGAAAGCGGCCACGGCGATCGCGACCGCGACCCGGTTCTTCAAGGCGCGGCGGCCGATCCTGAGGATCGCCTCGATGACGATCGCCAGCACCACCGCCTTCACGCCGAGGAAGAGCGCGGTGAGCGCCGGCAGGTCGTGATAGAGCGCATACACCGCCGAGAGCGCCAGCATCACCACGGCGCCGGGCAGCACGAAGAGAATGCCGGCGACCAATCCGCCGCGGATGCCGTGCAGCAGCCAGCCGATATAAATGGCGAGCTGCTGCGCCTCCGGACCGGGCAGCAGCATGCAATAGGAGAGTGCATGCAGGAAGCGGTGCTCGCCGATCCAGCGCTTCTCATCGACCAGCATCCGGTGCATGAGCGCGATCTGCCCGGCCGGGCCGCCGAAGGAGAGCAGCCCGACCTTGGCCCAGACGCGCAAGGCTTCGCGGAAGCTTGGGATGATGGGGGGCGCGTCTTGTTGCATCACCCCGCTCCTCCCGGCGAGGCTTGGTGCGGTCCGCGCCGGACCTTTACGACCCCACGCCGTTTTGGCGGGCGAAACGACAGGGCAAGCGGTTGAGAATGCACGCCTTTGCCGCATTCATGCGCGCGTCGCCTGATCTTTTCCTGGTAAAGGCCCTGTAAAGGTTCCGCCGGCAGGTCGGCGTCGGGCGCGGCTCCAACTGCAGCATTCACGATGTCAAACAACCGGTCGGATTGTAGCACGATCGGCGCATGTTGTCCGGCACGGCAGCGCGTGAATTCGGGAATCTTATCGTCGGGTGTCATGCTGCGTCACCCCTTCCGCACATGCCCCGGCCAATCATGCGTTTCGCCGACGGCGTCGCGGCACCAGCGGTAGAAGGCGTCGTAAAGCGACATGCTGGCTTCGAGCTGGGCGAGATCGTCGCGATAGCTGCGCGAGAGGCCGAGCGAGGCCGCGAGCAGACCGGCCGCTTGCGGTGCGAGGTCGAGCCGGTTGGTGTCGGCGCCGCGCACGATGGTGGCGAGGCGGTCCAGCGCCCCTGGTTCACCATTACTCTTCAGGCCGAATTCCGCGATCATGGTGTCGAAGGTGCACATCTCGCCGCGATGGCTCCAGAAGCTGTTGTCGATGTCGAAGGGCGCGGCGTTGAAGCGTTCGGCGACGGCCGGGACTTCCGATGCCGCGACATAGAGGAAGGTCGCGTAAGGATCGACGAAGCGGCGGATCAGCCAGGGACAGGCGATGCGGTCGATCTTCGGCCGCGCCCTTGTCACCCAGAGCGTCGATCCGCGCGCATCGCGCGGCGGCAGCTTCGCGGGCGAGAGCAGCAGCCCGCCCGCCTCGCGCCAGGCGAGGAAGCCGCCTTCCAGCACCTCGGCGGCAACGCCGCGGGCGCGCAGGAGCGCGGCGACGCCTTCGGAGAGCTTGAGACCCTTCTGGCAGACCACGACGGCGCGGGTGCCCGGCGGCGGATTCCAGGCCTCGATCCACTGCGCGGTCTTGTCCCAGTCGCGTTTCAGCGTGCAGGGCAGCAGGCGGGGATCGGCGGCGTAGTCTTCGTCATCGCGCACATCGACAATCGCGGGCGCGTCGGGGAGACCGATCAGACGAGAAAGCTGTGCGGGGGAGATATCGATATTCGACGGCATGGCGTCCACTCCATTGGCTAGGGAGTTCGGACGCGATCTTTAGGCTGCCGCCTCACGGGGTAATCGCGGGTAACCCCTTGGGTTGGAGTATCCATGAGCGCTCCGGACGCGTCAACCACCTCAAGGCGACGGCATTGACTCGCTGCGGTCCCCTCCCCCAGCTTTGGGGGAGGGCTAGGGTGGGGGGAAGTGCCATGGCCTTTCGCATCCGCACCGATCCGAAACCGCTGAGCCGCGCACGCCGTTTGCGCGCCGAGATGACCGATGCGGAACGGCGTTTGTGGTCGCGTCTCCGCGGCGGACAGATCGAAGGCCTGCACTTCCGTAAGCAGGTGCCGATCGGGACTTTCATCGTCGACTTCTGTTGTCTGAAACGACGGCTGATCATCGAGGTGGATGGCGGCCAGCATGCCGAGCGTGCAGATCAGGATGCGGCGCGAACCGCATGGCTCAATGAAGAAGGTTATCGGGTACTGCGGTTCTGGAACAACGAAGTGCTTCAGAATACCGACGGCGTGATGGAGACGATCCTGCGGGCGGCGAGAGGCGAGAGCTGAACTCTGCTGGCACTTGCCCCCCCCCCCGCCCCCCCCCCCCACCCGGGGGGGGGGGGTTTTTTTTTGGCAGGCCCCCCCGGCCGCGCGAAAGCGCTGGGCGAGGGGGAACCACAC
>JAYSFH010000388.1:3979-4281 GCA_041913405.1 Dongia sp.
TCGCTCCGGCGCCGCTCCAGTTCCTGGTTGTAGCGTCGGAGCACGTAGCTTTCCGTGCAGTAGCCGAGCACGTAGCGGGTCACGGTCGAGTCCACGACCGCCAGGACTTCGAGCTCGCTTTCCTCGAACAGCTGCAGCATCGCCCTTATCGGCGTCTTCCTGGCCAGCACCGGTTGTTTCAACGGCAGGAGGTCGGCGACGCGGCTGGCCGTACCGCCGGTCGGTGAGGCGGAGAGATGCAGTGTCGCGACATCGATGACGCCGCGGTAGCCGCCTTCGTCGTCGAGGACGAAGAGCTGGCC
>JAYSFH010000389.1:0-3387 GCA_041913405.1 Dongia sp.
CTTGGCATTCACCCGCCAGCCCTGCGCTCGCAGCAGCGCGGTGATGCGGCGGTAGGGTCACCCCGTCCTGCACCCGAACCTGCCGGCGCTGTACCGGCGTCGGGTCGAGGCGCTGGAGCAGGCGCTGGCCGATCCGGTCACGGCGATGGCCGCGACGGAGGCCCTGCGCGCGCTGATCGACGCGATCCTGATCTTTCCGGGCGAGAGCCGCGGCGAGGTCACCGTCTCGCTGCGGGGCGACCTCGCGGTCTTCCTGCATGCGGCCGACGACGGCGAGGGCCCGAACAGCAAAAAGGCCGTCGCCCTTGTGGGGAACGGCCGTTCTGGTTTGGGTCGGGAAGTATTGGGAACGTTGGATGCGGGGACGCGCAAGCATCTTGAGTTGCTTCTGAAGGGCTGATCCCGCCTGAGCGGCGTATCCTGGGTTCGAATCTGAGTTCGTCCGCCAGTTCCCATTCGAGCCGCGCTCTCCGCCAGACCGACCGCCGCGCTGAGTGGCAGGTCTTCTGAGGTCTCCGGGGTGGACCTCTTGACGGCCCCGAGGCGGAGACGGGCGAAAATCGCTCTCCGGAGGCCAATTCTCTCCGGACCTCCTGACTTGGCCGATCCAGTACGGATCCGAAGAACCAAGGAAGAAGGTCGAGTTCTGCGCCATTGGCACTTGCTTTGGTTCGCATACCGCTTGCCCGAAATCCGTACTTCGGGCGCGAACATTTTGGTACGCTTTCTCGGCGGCGGCGGTTTCTCCCCGAGAGCGTCACGTGCGGCCCATTCAGGTGACAGACAGCTACTGGTTCCTCTTGGTCTTTCAGACGTCCCCGCGGCATACTTGAACCGGCATGACAACCATCGACAGCACCACGGCGAGGGCACAGCCGCACCGCCGAACCCCATGCGCCCGCCGAACGGCCAGGTTGGCTAAGGCTGCCCTGCCCGCGACCAGCCGCATTGCGCAACACCGATCGGATTCCCACTGATGCCTTTGACGCTGCCTCAGCTGGAGCGGCACCTCTTCAAGGCGGCCGACATCCTCCGCGGCAAGATGGATGCCTCAGAGTTCAAAGAATACATCTTCGGCATGCTGTTCCTGAAGCGCTGCTCAGACGTATTCGACGAGCGCCGGGAGTACGTCATCCAATCAGAAATCGCGGCAGGCAAATCAGAGGCGGAAGCCAAGGCGTCGGCTGAGCGACAAACCTGGTACAAGCGGGACGGCTTCTTCTGGGTTCCCCCGCCGTCACGCTACGAGACATTGCTCAATGAGGCCCATCAGAACGTCGGCGCTGCCCTAAACAAGGCACTCACCGGCATCGAGACGGCGAACACAAGTCTCTACGACGTGCTGGAGCACATCGATTTCACCCGTAAGGTCGGTCAGTTCCGCAACCCGGCTCCGGTACACCTCGGCCAGGTTCGGATGCAGCCGCGGGGCTGGTGCTTCCATGGTGGCCAGTTCCCGCTCCAGGTCACCCTTGCGGGCCTCGAGCGATGCCAGGCGCTCGCGCAGCGCCGCCGGTGCCGTACCCGCCAGGATGGCGTCCACGCCCCGGCTGACCTGCTGCACCACCCGGACCAGTTCCTGGCGCTTGCTGGTGAGCCCGGCCGAAGCCTCCGCCTGCAGACGGTTCCAGGTCTTGGTGAAGGCCGCCACGAACTCCTTGAAGACCTCCGGGTCCATCAGCCTCTCGCGCAGCGCCGACAGTACTGTGTCCTCGAGCACGTCGCGCCGGATCGTCAGCCGGTTCAGGCACGCCGTCGGGCCCTTGTTACGCGCCGTCGAGCAGCCGAAGTGCGTGGCCGAGATCTTGGAAAAGCCCCCGCCGCAATTGGCGCACCGCATGAGGCCCGAGAAGAGGTAGCGCGGGCGCTGCTTGGCCCAGAACGCATCATGCCCGGCGTCCTCCGTTTGGGCGGCCGCGTCCTTGCCCCGGCGATCGAGCAGCGCCTGACGGTCCTTGACCGCCTGCCAGAGCTCGCCGGGCACGATGCTGAGCGTGGGCACCTCGGTCACCACCTGAGTGTCCGGCGCGGCCGCGCGGGCGACGCGCCGCCCGGTCGAGGGATCCTTCAGCCAGGTCTGCCGGCCCCACACCTGGCGACCGATGTAGAGCTCGTTGTTGAGGATCCCCGTGCCCTTGGCGCGGTTGCCGTTGATCGCCGTCGGCGCCCAGGCGCCGCCCCGCGGGCCGCGGATGCCCTCGGCGTTCAACGCCAGCGCGATGCGCTTGGGGGACAGCCCATTGGCGTAGTCTCGGAAGATCCGCCGCACCACGGCGGCCTGCGCCTCGTCGACGACGCGGTGACCGCGTTCGCCGGCATTGTCTCCACCCAGGTCGATCCGGTATCCGTGGAGCAGTAGCCGTCGAAGGGTGCCGAAACGCACTTGCGTAGGTTTGGGCGCAGCTTGCCGAACAGGACGTCGTCGGTAGAAAAGATCGAGTTCGTGCTGACAGAGTGGCTAGCTGGTTCCCAACCCAGGAGATGGGCGCCTCGTGACGGCAAGTGCTCCAGCCCGACATAGGGCTTGTTGGCGTCCTTCCCCGCCGTGACTTTCGTGTCGACCAGGCGAACGAGAGCTTCTAGTTTCCGATGATCGGGCGCCACAGCCTCAGACATACTTCAGCGCCTTCAGATAGCGTCGTAGAGCCTTGGCCGCGGTATCGCGCGTGTCCTCGATCTCCGTCAGCGTCACCTGGTACTTGTCCCACCAATTCTCGAACGCCTCGACGATCCGCTTGCGCTGGGCGGCAATGTAGCGCTCGACGATCGCACGCATGTCGTTGTGAAGGATGGATAGCAGCAATTCCGCGGCGGCGTCCGGCGTCAGGCCGTCGACCGCCGCATTGACGTGCTCGGCGAAACTCTCCTTCTTCGCCTTGAGCTGCTTCTTGACGTTGGTGAGCTCCTTCTTCCACGCCCTCAGCTGCGCCTCGTCGACCGGCCTCTCTTCCTCGCCCTCGACCTCCGCGGCTTCCTCGGGGCCCTCTTCGCCCTCGCCACCAGCCTCCTTGTTCGGTGCCGCCGCCTCGATCTGGCCCTCCAGCTCCGCCTTCTTCGCCTCGAGCTCCGCAATGGCCTGGACGAAGTCGCTCATCAGGAACCTGACCAGCTTGTGCTCCAGTGGGCTTTCCTTGCTGGCCTTGTCCTCCATCGCGGTGATGATGCTGGTGCGCCAGGCATCCGCCACGCCCCGCGCGCCACGCGCCATCAGCGTGAGAAACTCGTACTTCGTCTGGTACCAGAAGCCGGCGACGATGCCGCGGACCTGAAACGGGTCCAGCAGGCCGATGGCCTCCAGCGACTGACTGAAGCTGGCCAGCAGTTCCTGCCGCAGCGCCACCAGCTCGGCCGCATTGTCCATCTGGCCCGCGAGGGCGGTGATGCGCG
>JAYSFH010000389.1:3397-4277 GCA_041913405.1 Dongia sp.
GCAGCCTCCTTCGCGATCAGTCCGGCATTGCCCTCGATGGCCGGCTTCAGTGCCTGCCGCGAGGCGATCTCGGGCTTGAAGTCGAGGTATCTCGCATCGCGCTCGGCCAGCAGGTCCACCGGGCTCAAACCATGCGCCTGGAACAGTGCCGCCTTGTCCGCCACTTCCGCCTTCGGAATACCGCCGACCAAATGGGCCCGCACATCGTGCGGCTCCGGCGGCGGGGCGTTGTCGGCGTAACGGCGGATGTTGAGGTTGTAGCCGTTGGCCTTCAGCGTCGCGTTGTCCACGATGGCCGAGAAGCCCTCGACAGCACGGAATTCGTCGAAGGTGGTGACGATCTTCTCGATGTGCTCCGGCAACAGGTAGTTCTGCGCGCGGCCCTCGAAAAACTCGCGGTCGGCGTTGATGAAGAGAACCTTGCCCCGGCGCTCCGGCGGTTTCCCGCTGATGCGATTGGCGCCCTGCTGCACGCGCTGGCGAAGGACAAGGATCGCAGCCGGAATCTGGGTGCCATAGAACAGGTTTGGCGCGACGCCGATCACGGCCTCCAGGAGGTCGGCCTCAATGATGCCGGCACGAATCGCCTTCTCCTCTTGCTCTGGCCGAGGCGCTGTCGTGCGACGATGGGGCCGAGGCGCGGGATTTGGTTCGCGGCCTGGTCGATGAGATCCGGCTGGTGCCTGAGGAGGGCAAGCTGCGGATCGAGGTTCGCGGGGAGCTTGGCGCGATCCTCCGGCTGGCGGAGGGGGCGCGCGTTGCAGGGGTCCAAAACGACAAACGCCCCAGCATTTCTGCTGAGGCGATGTTTTCGCAAATCAAGATGGATGCGGGGACAGGATTTGAACCTGTGACCTTCAGGTTATGAGCCTGACGAGCT
>JAYSFH010000390.1:0-4263 GCA_041913405.1 Dongia sp.
ATCGATCTGGACGACCTGTGCCATGCAACAAGAAAGCAGCGGATCGGGCGTTGGTTGCAGAGCTTCGCTACCCGTGCGTGAAGATTCATTCTGCATGAAGATTCCATGGACGCGCCGATCGACGATTCCGCTTCGCCTTCACCCACACAACCGCCGGTGTTAGATTGGGCACCTTGGGCATTTGGGACGTGGGCAGGGGAATGATTGCAAAGGCGGTGATCGGCGTGCTGGCGGCGACGGTCCTGGTCATGCTCTATCGCGGCATGCAGAACGAGCGGGCAGCGGTCGATCCACTGGCGCCGCTCGACAACAAGAAGGTCCACGCCACGCTCCGCTTGCAGAAGTATCATTGCGACGTGGTGGATACCTATACGCCGCTCGGCGAGACCGAGAGCGGCAAATGGGACGCCTATCTCGTGCGCTGCCGCGACGGCGGGCGATACATCTACTTCGAGAGCCGGCCCAAAGGCTATGTGGACGCGATGAGCTGCCAGGAGCAGGCGTTCAAATACTCGTATCGCTGCCCGCAATAGGTATCAGGGCTTCGCCGGGACCGAGAGATCGACCCAGGGATGGCGGTGGCGTTCGTTCACGCTCTGGGTCGGCGCGGGAAACTGGGGATCCGCAAAGGCGCCGCTGGCCACGGCGATGAGATCCGGCTTGCGCTGGGGCTCCCACCAGACGGTGCTGCCGCAATCCGGGCAGAAATGGTGGATCACGTCGAAACCGCTGTCCGAAGGCCGGATGAAATCGCGCATCTCCCCAGCGACCGTTACGGCGTCGCGCGCAAAGAAGCCGGCGATGCCATAGCTGCTGCCAGTCCGGCGCTGGCAGGCGAGACAATGGCAGAGCGACACGAGAATCGGCTCGCCCCGGCAGGTCACGGTGAGCTGGCCGCAGGCGCAGGCGGCCGTTCGGGTGGTCATGGTCATTCCCCGCAGAATAGCCGCTCGAGACAAACAGCTGATACATTTGTTGACACCACCCCCGGGGACGGGTACATCGGCGCCGCTGCCGGATCGACCCGCTCTGCCGGATCACCGATCTCGTTGTTTAGGCAGGAAATGCGCGGGCGTAGCTCAGTTGGTTAGAGCGCCGGCCTGTCACGCCGGAGGCCGCGGGTTCAAGTCCCGTCGCTCGCGCCATTCTTGATTCCGTAACCGGGAATCATCTTTGATAAACAGAGTCTTGGAAGACGTTGTTCACGGCCGAGTCGGGCCGGAATTGGCGTTTTTGCGCTTTCGCGGTGTAAAGCCCGGCTCTATAGTACGGCGGCTTTTGAGTCGGGGCCTCCGGCGGCGATTTTGCTGGAGTTTCAATTGGCGCGATGCCAGAGAGTGCGGCGCACAAAAGCCTCTCGCGAGCGGGTCCAGGGGGTGGATCACGGCGGGAGAGGGAGTTGAGTATGGACGGACTGCTTCGGGAATACCTGCCTATCCTGATCTTTCTGGTGATCGCCGTCGGCCTGACGGTGGTCATGCTCTCGGCCTCGTTGCTTCTGGCCAAGCAGAATCCGGATTCCGAGAAGCTTTCCCCGTATGAATGCGGTTTTGAAGCCTTCGACGACGCGCGGCGCCAGTTCGACGTGCGCTTCTACCTGGTCTCGATCCTGTTCATCATTTTCGACCTCGAAGTGGCCTTTCTCTTCCCCTGGGCGGTGACGCTGGGCGAGATCGGCGTGTTCGGCTTCTGGTCGATGATGATCTTCCTCGGCGTCCTGACCGTCGGCTTCATCTACGAATGGAAGAAGGGAGCGCTGGAATGGGAGTGAGCACGAACCTCGCACCCCAGGGTCAACCGCTGCCTCCGGGCGCCGCCCAGGATCAGGCGATTCGCCAGGTGACCGACGAGCTCCAGGACAAGGGATTCGTCGTCGCGCAGATGGACAAGCTGGTCAATTGGGCGCGCACCGGCTCGCTCTGGCCGATGACTTTCGGGCTCGCCTGCTGCGCCGTCGAGATGATGCACGCTTACATGGCGCGCTATGACCTCGACCGATTCGGCGTCGTCCCGCGCGGCAGCCCGCGCCAGTCCGACGTGATGATCGTCGCCGGCACGCTGACCAACAAGATGGCACCCGCCCTGCGCAAGGTCTACGACCAGATGGCCGAGCCGCGCTGGGTCATCTCGATGGGCTCCTGTGCGAATGGTGGCGGCTACTATCACTATTCCTATTCCGTGGTCCGTGGCTGCGACCGCATCGTGCCGGTCGACATCTACGTGCCGGGCTGCCCGCCGACCGCCGAGGCTTTGGTCTACGGCATCCTGCAGCTTCAGAAGAAGATCAAGCGCACCTCCACCATCGCGCGCTAGACGAGGGTCTCCAAGCACATGAGCGACAGCCTGCGCGAACTGGGCGAGTATATCGCTGGCGCATTGGGGCCGGCGGTGGTCGGGACGAGCGTCACGCTCGGCGAGCTGACCGTCGAAGTGCGCCCTTCGGACATCGTGAAGGCCTCGAAGTTCCTGCGCGACGACCCGAACTTGCTGTTCAAGATGCTGATCGACGTCGCCGGCGTCGATTATCCGGAGCGCGAGAAGCGATTCGACGTCGTCTATCACCTGTTGAGCCTGAAGAAGAACATCCGCGTCCGCATCCGCGCCAAGCTGGGCGAGGAGGAGTCGATCGCTTCCGTCAACGACATCTGGCCCGCCGCGCAATGGTTCGAGCGCGAAGCCTATGACATGTACGGCATCTTCTTCAGCGACAACCCGGACCTGCGGCGCATCCTCACCGACTACGGCTTCGAGGGGCATCCGTTCCGCAAGGACTTCCCGCTCACCGGCTACATCGAAGTCCGCTACGACGAGTCGCAGAAGCGCGTGATCTACGAGCCGGTCGAGCTCCGCCAGGAATTCCGCTCCTTCGATTTCCTCTCGCCCTGGGAAGGCATGCTGCAGCCGCGCGTGCTCCCCGGTGACGAGAAGGCCACCGCGGCACCGGCCGCGCCTACCCCCGAGAAGAAATAATGGCCGAAACCCAGATCAAGCCGATGACCATGAATTTCGGGCCGCAGCATCCTGCGGCCCACGGGGTTCTGCGCATGGTCATGGAGATGGACGGCGAGGTGGTGCGCCGTGTGGATCCGCATATCGGTCTGCTCCACCGCGGCACCGAGAAGCTGATCGAGTACAAGACCTATCTTCAGGCGATCCCGTATTTCGACCGCCTCGATTACGTCAGCCCGATGTGCCAGGAGCATGCTTTCGTGCTGGCCGTCGAGAAGCTGATGGGGATCGAGGTGCCGGAGCGGGGCCTCTATATCCGCACCCTGTTCGACGAGATCACCCGCATCCTGAACCACCTGCTGAACGTCCCGGCCTATGCCATGGACGTCGGCGCGGTCACGCCCTTCCTCTGGTCCTTCGAGGAGCGCGAGCTGCTGATGGAGTTCTACGAGCGCGTCTCCGGTGCGCGCCTCCATGCGGCTTATTATCGTCCGGGCGGCGTCCATCAGGATCTCCCGGCCGGCATCCTCGACGATATCTGGGCCTGGAGCGAGAAGTTCCCGAAAGTGCTGCAGGATGTCGAAGGCCTGCTGACCGAGAACCGCATCTTCAAGCAGCGCCTGGTCGATATCGCGCCGGTCTCGGCCGAGGACGCGATCGCCTGGGGCTTCACCGGCCCGGTGATCCGCGCCTCCGGCGTTCCCTGGGATCTCCGCAAGTCGCAGCCCTATGCGGCCTATGACAAGGTGCAGTTCGGCATCCCGGTCGGCAAGAACGGCGACTGCTACGACCGTTATCTCATCCGCGTCGAGGAGATGAAGCAGTCGAACGAGATCATCCGCCAGTGCATCAAGGCGATGCCGGGCGGCCCCGCGAGCTCGATCGACCGCAAGGTGGCCCCGCCGAAGCGCGGCGAGATGAAGCATTCGATGGAAGCGCTGATCCATCACTTCAAGCTCTACACCGAAGGCTTCCACGTGCCCGAAGGCGAGGCCTACGCTGCCGTCGAAGCGCCGAAGGGCGAGTTCGGCGTCTATCTCGTCTCCGACGGCACCAATCGTCCGTATCGCTGCAAGATCCGCGCGCCGGGCTTCCCGCATCTCGCGGCCATGGATTTCCTCTGCAAGGGCTACATGCTCGCGGACTCGGTGGCGATCCTCGGCTCCCTCGATATCGTTTTCGGTGAGATCGACCGATGAGCGCTGCTGCCTCCAATACCGACTTCGTGCAACCGACCAGCTTCGCCTTCTCGGAGGCGAATCTCGCCGAAGCGAAGAAGCACATCGCCAAGTATCCGAAGGGCCGCCAGGCCTC
>JAYSFH010000391.1:0-3617 GCA_041913405.1 Dongia sp.
GAGGATTCGTGGGACCGGCGCTACGAGGGCACCGGCCTCGGCTTGCCGCTCACCAACGCGCTGCTGACCTTGCACGAGGGTAAGCTGGAGATCGTCTCGGCGCCGGCCCAGGGTACGACCGTCACCGCCCGTTTCCCCGCGCACCGCACGCTCGGCTGACGCGTCAGGGCATTCCCAGGATGAAGCTGCCGGTCGCGGCGATGCAGGCGACCGTGCGCAGATGGTTCCACCGGGTCCAGACCTCGAGGTAGTGGGCCCAGACGGTCGCGCCTTCTGCGCTCTCGGGAGTTACCGTGGCGAGACGGTTGTTCAGCGGCACATTCCAGCGCATTGTGATGCCGATCGAGCCCGCGAGATAGAGCAGGCCGCCAGCGAGGCGCCAGCTTGAACCGGCATCGTACCAGGCGATCGCCGCCAGGATCGCCAGCAGCGCGCTCAGAACTGCGGTGCCGAAGAACACCAGGAAGAAGATCGGTTTGAGGATGGTCTCGTTGATCGACTGCATCGCGGCGATTCCGACCGGCGCGGGCCGCCTGGCGAAAGCCTGCATGATGAAGGCCGAGAAGGCGAAGAACAGCCCCGCCATGATGCCGCTGCCGAGCGCGGCCAGCAGGGTCAGGATAGACAGCCAGCTGGGCATCGCTTTTCCCGAATCATGATGTGAAGTTTGATCCACATCATGGCCGAGCGCCGGGTCGCGGTCTAGAAACGCACGACGGCGCCGGCCAGATCCCTTAACGCACAGGCCGGTGCCTCGACGAAGCCCCTCCCGGCGACGGGAGGGGCCTAGCCGCATCAACCCTCATACAAGGCTTGCAGCGCGTCCGGTTCGTCGGTCGTGATCTGGTCCACCTTCAAGGCGACCAGGCGTTTCACGCTGCGCTTCGCACCGGCATGGTCGGTGTTGAGGGTCCAGGCATCCACCGCCTTGCCGGCCGCCCGGAACGGCGCCACCAGATCGATCCCCAAGCCCTCCGCCGCGAGGATGAGGCGGTAGTCGAGATAGATCATCTCCGCATCGGGTGCGGTCGCAAGCGTGCTCTCGACGAAGTCGAGGCAGTCGATGCCGTCGCGCAGATGATCCAGCGTGTCCTCGTCGCAAGGGTCGAAGCCGCGGCGCATCGCCGGCACCGCGTCCGCTAGGCGCGAGATCGCCTGCCAGTCGCCGCCGCTCAAGATGCAATTTTTGGCGATGCAGGCGAGGGTACGGCGAAAGTTCTCGATGGTCTGGCTGTCGAGCGCCGCGTCCGCTTCCTTGAGATCGAGCTGAATCAGCGCATCCGGCGCCGCGATGCCGCGCGCCAGTTCCGCCAGATCCTCGAGCAGGATCAGGCTTTCGCCGGTGATGCCCTTTTCACCGCGCAGGGTGAGGCGGCGGAGCTGCTCGAGCGAAGTCGCTGCAACGGGCCCGTTGCCGCTGGTCTCGCGATCCAAGGTCGCATCGTGCAGGCAGACGAAGCTGTGATCGGCATGTAGGCGCAGATCCACCTCGACCGAGGCGCCGGCGGCGAGGCCTTCGAGCAGGCGGCGCGGGGTGAAGGGCAGGTCGCTCAGGCTTCGTTGCAGCCGGTGCCATTTCAACCGTGTGACATGATCCTCGCCGGTGATCGCAATTCCGGCGAGCGGCGCTTCGAACGGCGCAGGCAGGCTGGGGTCGGCGTGGAGCAGGGCGGTGCCGAGGTCATGCATTTCGTTTTCAACTCATTCATTTCTTTGATGCCATTCGTTAGCACGCGGGGCATGACGGAGATGTGTCGGCGCAACCGGCCGGGCCGGGCGGCGGACAGCTAAGTCGGGCTGGCGGCGGCGGCCCGGCCGCGCTAATCAGGATGGATGCGATGGCTCCCGTTGCTGTGCCTGCTCGCAAGCCTGATGCCGTGCGGGGCGAAAGCCGATCCCGCCGAGGATGTCGCGGGCCGCGCCTGCTCCGTGCTCGCGGCGCGGGTCGCGGCCGTCGCCGGCGACGGTCCCCTGTTCCTGCGCAGCTATGACGCCGGGTCGGGCGATGGACCCAATCCGGTACCGGCACTCAATGCCGCCTTCACCTATGACAATGCCCTGGCGGTGATCGCGCTCCGGGCCTGCGGCCATCTCGATGCCGCGCGGCGAATCGGCGACGCGTTGCTCGCGGCTTCGGAAGCGGATCGGGGCGGCCAGGCGGGGCGCCTGCGCAATGCCTACCGGCCGGGGGGCGTGCAGGAGACTCCGGTGCCGCCGATGGGCTGGTGGAATGCGGACGCACAGCACTGGGACGAGGATCCCTATCAGGTCGGTTCCGCCACCGGAAACCTCGCCTGGGCGGCGCTGGCGCTGCTGACGCTGGCGGATGCGACCCGAGACCCCGAATACACCGAGGGCGCGGCGCGTATCGCAAGCTGGGCGGCAAAGGCCAGCGCAGACGATCGGGCTCCGGGCGGCTACACCGGCGGCCTCTACGGCTATGACGACCAGACCCAGGCGCTCGGCTGGAAATCGACCGAGCACAATGTCGATCTCGCGGCCGCCTTCGGATGGCTGGCGCATCTGCAGCCGGAAGCCGGCTGGGAAGGGAAGGCCCAACACGCGCGGGCTTTCGTCGCCGCGCTCTGGGACCCCGCGCCCGGCCGGTTCTGGGTCGGCACCTTGCCGGACGGGGTCAGCATCAACCGGGCAAACAGCGGGCTCGATGCCGAGCTCTGGCCGCTGCTGCTCAGCGACGCGCCGCCGGAATGGCAGCGCGCGCTCGCCTACGCGGAGCAGAGCCATGCCGTCCGGCCGGGCTTTGACTTCAACGACGACCGCGACGGGGTCTGGTGGGAAGGCACCGCCCAGGCCGCCCTGGTCTACCGGGTGCTGGGCCGGGAACCGGAGGCGGACCGGCTGCTGAAGGCCTTGGCGCGGCGTTTCAGCTCCGGCGGCCTGCTCTGGGCGACCGATGCGGCGCGGATCACGACCGGTCTCGCCTTGTCGCCAAGCAGCACCACCGATGACTTCTATTATTTCCGTTTGCCCCATCTCGGCGCGACCGCCTGGGCGGCGCTGGCGGCCCGGGGCTGGAATCCCTTCACAGGGGCGCCGGTCGGGGACGAGCCGGTTCCATGAAGATACAGGAAAAACAATTGGTTAGCGCCTGAGCCTGTGAATTTTCCCTGGGATTCAACACCGCCGAAGTTCACAGCCCCAAAGCGATGATGTATAGAGGAACGGTCGGCATCGCGCCGGGTTGGGCCCCTCATGGCGTCAAGCTGTGGCGACCAGCCGGATTCGATCAGGGCATTTTGTGAAACACAGGGGATTACCAATGAAGACTTTGAAGATCGTTGTCGGTCTGTCGCTTCTGGCTGGCCTTGCCGCCTGCGAGAACAGCAAGGGCCTCTATTCCAGCGGCGACTACTACAACGCCTTCGGCCGCGGCTACTACCAGCCCTACCAGGATGGCAGCACCTTCCACTATCACCACTCCTACTACGCCAAGGCGAACACCGTCCCCGAAGTCGGCGAGTAATCGCTCTAGCCGCGTTTCCGGTTGCGCTCGGCCCGCTTCTTGGTGCGGGCCGAGCCGCCTTGCTTGGGCGGCTCCGACTTGACCGCCGCCAGCTTGTCGATGTGCTCGGCGGCGGCTTCCAGATCCTCATCCT
>JAYSFH010000391.1:3627-4252 GCA_041913405.1 Dongia sp.
CTCGATCGCGTCCTGGGCCTTCTCGGCCAGCGCCTTGTAGCGCTGTTGAATCCGCTGCAGGTCCTTGTCCTCGAGGTCCTCCAGGTTCATCAGCGTATTGTGCGCGCCGTCGAGCGCGAAGATGATCTCGTCCAGCTTCAAATGCATCGCCGTTGAATCGCGGTTCTGTGTGTTCTGAATCAGGAACACCATCAGGAACGTGACGATGGTCGTGCTGGTGTTGATGATCAGCTGCCAGGTATCGCTGAAGCCGAAGATCGGCCCGCTGGCTGCCCAGCCGACGATGACCAGGACCGCCGCCACGAAGGTGAAGGGATGTCCCGCCGCCCGCGCGGTGTGATTGGCAAACCAGGTGAACAGGGACTGGCGATGGTTCTTGGCGGGGGCTTGCTTTCGATTGCTCACGGCGGGCCTGTCAGGTTGATGCGGGGCAGGTTGCGGGGTTGCGCTTCCGCAGCCAGATAACCCCCAGGACGGGCCGGAGTTTCGTGTTTCTAGAAGCCCGCGAACCCGCCTTCCTTGGTGTCTTCCACCGTCAGGATCTGGGCGACCGCGTCGCCTTCGAGCGCGAGCGGCAGCATGGCGAACTCGGCGACTCCGCTGCGGCCATCGGAATAGGCCCAAT
>JAYSFH010000392.1:0-4236 GCA_041913405.1 Dongia sp.
ATCGTAGCCTTCACCGAGCTTGTGCTCGGTGATCTTCTTGGTCGCCTCGTCGGTCACCATCTGGAAGAGGTCGTCGAGCCGCATGACGCCGCCGGCCCGGGTCTTGAACGGCTTTCCATCGGTGCCGTTCATCGTTCCGTAGCCGAGATGCACCAGCTCGCCCTTGCCGTTGATCTTGGCCTTCTTGGCGGCGCGGAACACCTGCACGAAATGCAGGCTCTGGCGGTGATCGACCACGTAGATGCTGAGGTCCGGATCCTGGCAGTTCACCCGGTCGACGATGGTCGCGAGGTCGGTGGTCGCATACATGAAGGCGCCGTCCGACTTCACCAGGATCACCGGCGGGATCTCGGCCTTGTCCTCGGGCTCGGCGACGCGGACGATCTCGGCGCCCTTGCTTTCCTCGACCAGGCCCTTTTTCTTCATGTCGGCGATCATCGGCGCGATCAGGTCATGGACGATGGCCTCGCCCTTCCAGAGATCGAAATAGACCCCGAGATTGCCGTAGTCGCGGCGCAAGGCGACGACCGAGATATCGAAGAAATGCTGCCAGAGCGCGCGATAGCCGGGCCGTCCGTCCTGCAGCTCTGCGGTCGCCTGGCGCGAGACCTCCATCCGCTCCGGGTTCTCTTTGCTGTCCTTGGAGGCCTTCGGATACATCTCCTCGAGCTCGGCCAGGGTGACCGGGCTCTCCTTCGGATAGGGTCCGCTGAAGCTCTTGTCGAAATAGGGGAGGTCCGGCTGCCGGAGTTCGAGCTCGGAGATGATCATCCCCATCTGCAGGCCCCAGTCGCCGAGATGCACGTCGCCGATCGTCCGGTCGCCGGCGAATTTGTAGATCCGCCGCAGCGAGTCACCGATGATGCCGGCCCGCAAGTGCCCGACATGCATCGGCTTCGCGATGTTGGCGCCGCCGTAGTCCAGCACCACGGTCCGGGGCTTCGCCCGCGGCGGCACGCCCAGCCGCGCGTCTTGCAGGACGCGGTTCATCTGCTCGGCCAGATAAGCGTCGGTCATGTTGAGATTGATGAAGCCGGGACCGGCAAGGCTGACTTCGCGGAAGATCGGCTCGGCCTTCAGCCGTTCGGCGATCTTCTCGGCGATGGCGCGCGGATTCTGCTTGGCGGCTTTGGCCGCGGCGAGGGCGCCGTTGCACTGATACTGCGCGAGATCCGGCCGGTTGGAGACGATGACCTTGCCGAAGGCGGCGTCGAGGCCCTCCGCGACAAAGGCGCGGCCGACGGTCTCGGAGAGCAGGGTGGAGAGCGAAGACATGTTTCGGTTTTCGGATTGTTAGAGCGAGAGTGCTGCAAGACCCTCACCCCAACCCTCTCCCTACGGGAGAGGGGGTTCGCTGGAGCAGTTGCAACAGCGTTCCCTCGCCCGGAGGGAGAGGGACAGGGTGAGGGTCTTGCCGCGAACTGGATCCATCCAGACTAGAACGCGGCTTCTTCCGAAGTGCCGCGATCGCGTCGTCGGCTGCGCTTTGGCGCCGCGGCGGAGATGTCGCCGCCGGCGAGCAGGGCCGCGGCACCTTCGGTCACCGGGCCGAGGCGCGCGACGATCTCGGCGGCACTCGGCTTGGCGCCCGGCTGGTGGCCGTCGAGCGCGTGGCGGATCGATTGCAGATGCTCCGGCGAGGTGCCGCAGCAGCCGCCGACGATGCGCGCACCCGCATCGCGGACGATCCGCGCATAGTCGGCCATCAGCTCGGGCGTGCCGTTATACTTGATCTTGCCTTCTTCGTAGAACGGGATGCCGCAATTGCCCTTGGCGACGATGATGTCGTCCGGGCCGGCGGCTTCCGAGAGCTTCACGATGGTGGCGACCAGATCCGCCGCGCCCACGCCGCAATTGGCGCCGAACGCGACCGGCTTCGGGTCCAGCGTGTGGATGAAAGCGACGAAGTCGGCCGGCGAGATCCCCATCATGGTCTTGCCGTTGGTGTCGAAGCTCATGGTGGTGACGATCGGCAGGCCGGTCGTGGCCGCACCCTTCACCGCCGCGGCGACTTCCTCCTTCGAGGACATGGTCTCGATCCAGAGCACATCGGCGCCGCCCTCGGCCAGGGCCTTGGCCTGTTCGGCGAAGGCGGCGATGGCTTCGGCCTCGGTCAGCGTGCCCATGGGCTCGAACAGATCGCCGGTCGGGCCGATCGAGCCCGCGACGATGACCTCGCGTCCCGCCCGATCCGCGACCTTGCGGCCGATCTCGGCTGCGCGCTTGTTGATCTCATGCACCCGGTCCTGGGCGTGATGCAGCTTCAGCCGGTTCCGCGTTCCGCCGAAGCTGTTGGTCAGGAACAGGTCGGCACCGGAATCCACGAAGCTCTGGTGCAGCGCCTCGATCCGCTCGGGATGCTCGAAATTCCACAGCTCCGGCGAGTCGCCGGTCATCAGCCCCATGCCGAACAGATTCGTCCCGGTGGCCCCGTCGGCCATCAGGAAGGGTCGTTCGCTGAGGAGCTTCAAGAAGCGGTTCGCCATTGCCGATCCTGCTCGTCTTACATTGCCAAAGCCGCAAGTTAGGCTGTTCGCACCTGCGGGGCAAGGCGCCAAATGGCGCGGCTCCATTGCGAAAAAGGTAACACTTTCAGGCACATTGCGCTATTTCTTGAGGGGTGAGCAGGGTTGCCCGCGGCGGCAGGTTCGAAATACAGTTGCAGGCGCGCTTGGCGCGATCGGGCGCGTGAGCGTGGGGTGCATCGCAAGGGTCGGGGATGCTGGCCTCGGAAAGCAGTGCGAATCGGGATGATGCGGTGTTTGAGGCGCTGATCAAGGCGGCGGCGGACGGCATCATCGTGGTCGATGCCGAGGGCCATATCCGCGTATTCAATCCCGCTTGCGAGCGCCTGTTCGGCTACCGGCCGGAGGAGGTGACCGGCAAGGGCGTGTCGCTCTTGATCCCGTCGCCCTATCGCGATGCGCAGAACGGTCGCCGCCTCGCCAGCCGCGAGACACTGGGACAGCGCAAGGACGGGTCCACCTTCCCGATCTATCTCTCGGTCGGCCATGGCAGGTCCGAGGGCGGCGAGATCTCGGTCTGCATCGTGCACGACCTCACCGAGCGCGGCGCCGCGCCGCTGATGGACGTCTCGCGCTTGAGCGCCATGGCCCAGATGGGCTCGTCCATGGCGCATGAGATCAACCAGCCGCTGGCCGCGGTGATGAACTATGTGAAGGCCGCGCAGCGGACCTTGGAGACCTGCCACGACGCGCGGGCCGCGAAAGCGGGCGAGCTGCTGACCAAGGCCTGCGACCAGATCGTGCGGGCCGGCACGATCATCCGCAACCGGCGGGATTTCATCGCCCGGGGCCAGCCCAACCGCCGCGAGGAGCCGCTCTACAAGATCATCGAGAAGGCGGTCGCGCGCGCATTGACCGGCAGCGGCGCCGGCAACGCCAAGGTGACCTTGACCCTGGATCGCAAGATCCCGCCGGTCCTGGTCGACAAGATGCAGATCCAGCAGGTGATCATCCATCTGATCCGCAACGCGCTGGAAGCCATGCAGTCGATGCCGGAACCGCGCCTCAGCATCGAATGCAGCCGCCCCGAGGCCGGGTTCGCCGAGGTGACGATTTCGGATACCGGACCGGGATTGTCCGAAGAGGAGATCGGCCGCCTGTTCCAGCCCTTCGTGACCACCAAGGAACGCGGCATGGGGCTGGGCTTGACCATTTCCAGGTCGATCATTAATGCGCACGGTGGCAAGCTCTGGGCGACTCCAAATCCGGGCGCCGGCGTTTCGTTCCATTTCCAGTTGCCTCTGATCGAGAAGACGGGACCCTAGATGGCCGACGAGATCGTATTCGTCGTCGATGATGACGCTGACGTCCGTGACTCCCTCTGCGCGCTGCTGGAATCCGCCGGCGTCGCCGCGGAGGCCCATGAATCGGCGCGCGCCTTTCTCGCGGCCTATCAGCCCGGGCGGCCCGGCTGCCTGATCGCCGACATCCGGATGCCGGACATGGACGGGCTGGAACTGCAGGAAGAGCTGAACCGCCGCTCTGCCGGGCTTCCGGTGATCGTGGTGACCGGCCATGCCGATGTGCCGTTGGCCGTGCGCGCGATGAAGGCGGGCGCGGTCGACCTGATCGAGAAGCCCTTTGACGATGCGCTGCTGCTCGCCAGCGTGAAGCGCGCGCTGGCGAAGGCGCATGGCGCGCGCGAGCAGGCGGCGGTCGCGGAA
This sequence comes from Dongia sp., assembly GCA_041913405.1. Lineage (GTDB taxonomy): Bacteria > Pseudomonadota > Alphaproteobacteria > Dongiales > Dongiaceae > Dongia. The sequence goes on from JAYSFH010000392.1 coordinate 4,190, forward strand.
GCGGCCAAGACCCGCATCGCCAGCCTCTCGGCGCGCGAACGCCAGGT
>JAYSFH010000393.1:0-4234 GCA_041913405.1 Dongia sp.
CGATCCGCCAGTAGAAGCCGTTGGCGCCGAGATAAACCAGTCGCCCGCCGAGATCGGTGAAGCCCTGCACAGCGTCCAGCATTTTGAGCGTGTAGTATTCCGGATGCGTGCCGGTGACGACGCAGCGGTATTGCTTCAGCAGCTCGAGCCCTTCGCGCTCCAGGTCGTCGTCGGTGATAACGTCGTAGTCGAGCTTCTGCGCTTCCAGCCAGTCGGTGATGTGGGTGTCGGCGTTGAACTGCCAGAGATGGCTCTTCGGGCGCATGTTCAGGATCGGCCGCAGCGACGAGGAATAGCAGACGCCGCTGCCGTCGCTGTGCAAGTCGTAGGTCGAAAGCCCGAAGCCGAGATGCTCCTCGAGATAGCGGTCGGCCTCGGTCATGGTCTCGAACACGCCCATGCTGGTCTCGTTGAAGGTCCAGCTGGACGGCATCTGGTGGTTGGCATAGGCCCAGTAACTGGCACTCGGGATCAGCAGCGCCAGCGCCTTGCGCTTCTGCCCCGGTCCCGGCCGCACGCAGATCGGCACGAACTCCTCGTAAGTCTCTGTCTTGCCCTTCTGGCTCAGCTGGACGCAGTAGACGCCGCTCCTCAGGTCCTTGGGCAGCTCCCAGGTGAAGTCGGTTTCCCAGGCGCAGTCATAGAGATCGTCGTCATGAAAGTGGATCGCCGCGTATTGCTCGGGCGCCTTGGTCCAGTTGTATTCGCTGCCGTCCCAGTTCCAGCCCTTCATGCCGCGGGTCGGCAGGTTGACGATGCGCCCGTCATGGCCGTTGCCGCTGGCATCCGTAACGGCGATGCCGGAGATGCCCTGGCCGAAATCCCAGGCGGCGAGCACGCCGCTCGCGGCCCGCGCCGCCTTGGGATCGGTCCCCAGCTTCTCGATCGTCTCGGCGTCGAGCGCGCGGCCGATCACCGCCGGGCTGTCGATCTTGCCGTTGTAATGCGCCGCCGCGTTCTCGCCGGCGCTCCAGGCGGCGATGCGGAACGGCCCGCCGACGCCGGCGCCGGTGCGCGCGATCGCCGCCACCGGCGGCTCAAGCCGCCGCGAGACTTCGCTCACCGCCTGGCCCGGGCCGCGGTGGTTCAGCAGCCGCTGCCGCAACATGATGCTACCCGCGGCCGCGTCGAAGGCGAGGCTCACCAGATACCAGTGCCGGTCGAGCATCGGCTTGTCGAGATGGATCAGCGGGCTGTCGCCGAGCTGCACCGCCAACCGTCCCGATCCGTCGATCGCCAGGCTGCAACCGCTGCGGTTCGCGGCGTCGAAATTGCCCAGGATCGCCTGCGGCGCGCCCTTCAAGGGCAAGGTCGGCCAGACCATGGCGATGAAGGTGAAGGAACCGGCGAGCTGCGGCCCGCCCTTCCTGAACTCGACATGCGACCCGGCATGGATCGGCTGCAGCCGCGCCGGGTAAGACTTCGTGATCGGCGAGGCGATGTCCTCGCCCTTGAAGCCCGGCCCGTGCGGGCTGTCGTCGCCGCAGATCAGGCGGATCAGCTTGGCGCTGTATGCGCTCGCCCGGAGCGGCGCTGATTCGATCGGCATAGGCAAGAAGGCGCTCAGACATGATCACTCCACCGGACATTCTTGGCCGGTGATCTCCAGCCAGCGGGCGCGGAAGCAGGCCCAGCTCGCCTCCTGCGCCGTCTTGTAGGTCGGGCCGTATTCCGTCATCGGCGTGCCGCGCTTCGGCCCGAACTTGCCGAGGCGGAAATTCCGCTCCGACTTGGAGGCGAGGATCACGGATTTGCCGCGGGCGCTGCCCCAGCGGAGAATCAACAGCAGCTTCTGCAGCTCGGCACTGTGCGGGCCGTTGGGCCGCGCCTTGTACTCGCGCGCCAGATCGGCGCGGGCAGGATCGATCCGATACATGATGGGTTCCGGCAGGTGGCTTTAGTTGGTCTTCTTCATGTCATCATAGAGCGCCATCAGACCGGCTGTCGATGCGTCCCTTGCCGCGCCTGTTCCCGCCAAAATGTCGTTGGCGAGCTTCTTTCCAAGCTCGACGCCCCATTGGTCGAAGGAATTGATCCCCCAGATCACGCCCTGCACGAAGATCTTGTGCTCATAAAGCGCAATGAGGGCGCCCAGATGCCAGGGGGTGAGTGCCGGGATGAGCATCGTGGTCGAGGGCCGGTTGCCGCTGAACACCCGGAACGGCAGCACCCGGACGATGGTCGCGGCATCGGCGCCGGCCTGTTTCATTTCGGCCTCGACCTCGGCGGCGGTGCGGCCCAGCATCAGCGCCTGGGTCTGGGCGAGCGCATTCGCCACCAGCAGATTCTGGTGTTCCTGCGTCGGTTTGGCGCCCAGAGCCGTCTCGCCCTTCGCAACGACGATGAAGTCCGAGGGGACGAGCGGCGTGCCCTGGTGCAGCAGCTGGTGGAAGGCGTGCTGGCCGTTGGTGCCGGGCTCGCCCCAGACCACCGGCGCGGTCGGCATCTCCACCGGCTGGCCGTTGCGCGCGACCGATTTGCCGTTGCTCTCCATGTCGAGCTGCTGGAGATAGGAGGGCAGCAGTTCGAGATCCTGCGCATAGGGCAGGACCGCATGCGACTGCGCATCCCAGAAGTCGATATACCAGACCCCGAGCAGCGCCAGGATCACCGGCAGATTCTCGGGAATGGGTGCGGTGCGGAAGTGCTGGTCCATGTCGGCGGCGCCGTCGAGCAGGGCGCGGAAATTCTCCCAGCCGACCGAGAGCAGGATCGGCAGGCCGATCGAGGACCAGAGCGAATAGCGACCGCCGACCCAGTCCCAGAACTCGAACATGTTGGCGGTGTCGATTCCGAACGCGGCAACCGCCTTGGCATTGGTGGAGACCGCGACGAAATGCTTCGCGACGGCCTTCGGGTCGGGGATTCGCTCCTGGAACCAGGCCTTGGCGCTCATCGCATTCGCCATGGTCTCCTGGGTGGTGAAGGTCTTCGAGGCGATGATGAACAGGGTCTCGTCGGCCTCGGCGCCTTTCAGCGCGCCGTCGAGGTGCGCGAGATCGACGTTGGAGACGAAATGCATGTCGAGCCGGGGGTGGCGATAGGGGCGGAGCGCCGCCGTCACCATCTTCGGCCCGAGATCGGAACCGCCGATCCCGATGTTGATGATCCGGCGGATCGGCTTGCCGGTGGCTCCGCGCCAGGTGCCGTCGCGCACCTGCTCGGCAAAGGCGCGCATGCGCTCCTGCACCGCGCGGATGCCGGCCAGGACGTCGACGCCCTGGTCCTCGAAGGCGCCGCCCTTGGCACGGAGTGCCATGTGCAGGACCGCGCGATCCTCGGTGCTGTTGATATGCTCGCCGGCGAACAGCCGGTCGCGCCATTTCTCGACTTCCGCGACCTTGGCGAGGTCGTGCAGCAGCTTCAGGTCCGCGACCTCGATCAGGTTCTTCGAGTAATCGAGCACCAAGTCACCGAGGCTGGCCGAGAAGTTCTGGAACCGCTGCGGGTCCTTGGCGAAGAGCTCGCGCAGATGCAGCTGGCGCCAGGCTTCGCGGCGGGCCTTCAGCTTGTCGCGGATCGGCTGGAGTTTGCTCATCGGGCCACCGCCCGCCGGTCGATCACGCCGTCACGCCAGAGATGGAGGTTGGTCAAGGTTCGCTCCGCATATCGCATGCGCCAGGACAGCATCCGCTGCGCATAGTCAAGAACGACCGAGGCGCATTTTGGATCCTGCGCCAGGTTGTTCATCTCGGTGGGGTCGTTCTCCAGGTCGAACAGCAGCGGCGGCAGGGCCGCGAAATGCACGTATTTCCACCGCCTGCCCCGGATGATCGCGAGCTGGCAGTCGTCGGGCTTCAGTCCGAGCGCGGTCTCCGCATCAAATCCGCCGAGATTGGGCGAGGTGCGGAAATCGAGCTCCATATGGGTTTCCTCGCGCCAGCCGTTCGGCGTCTGGCCCTCGACGAAGGGCAGCAGCGAGGCGCCATCGCATTGGGCCGGCGGCTCGGCGCCGAGCCAGGAGAGGATGGTCGGCATGATGTCGATCGATTCCGAGAAGGCATCCACCTGGCGGCCGCGCCCGGCGTCGGCTTCCTCGCGCGGGTCGCGGATGATCAGAGGGATATGGAAGCTCGGCTCGAAATAGAGCTCCTTGCCCCAGGTGTAATGGTCACCGCCCATCTCGCCGTGATCGCAGGTGAAGACGATGAGGGTGTTGTCGTACTCGCCGGTGGCCTTGAGATGCGCGATCAGGCGGCCGACCGCGTCGTCCACCTCGTTGATCATGCCGTAA
>JAYSFH010000394.1:0-4231 GCA_041913405.1 Dongia sp.
CTCTTGTTCCCGGAGTCGAGGGGCCCCCCCTCGCCCCAGACCGCGCCGGGGCGGCGGGGCTGGGCGCGCGGGGCCGCGTGGCCCCGGGCGCCCCCCGCGGCGGTGTTCTTGGACAGGGAGACGATGGGTTTCGCGATCCGCGAGCCGATGATCACGAAGACCAGCGCACTGATCACCGCCGCAGCGACCAGCACCGCCAGGATGGTCCAGGCGAGTGCACGGGCGTCAGCCAGGACGGTGGCCTCGGGGACGGAAACGACGATGGTCCATTTCTCCGCCGGGCCGTCGAAGGTGACCGGGCTCAGCACGAAATAGGTGCCCGACGTCTCGTCCAGCGTGACCGTGGGCTGGTCCGCCTTGGCGTCCATGAAGCTCTTGTAGGCCTTGGCGACCGCGGCATCGCCGGCGAAGTCGGCATCGCCGTCCTTGCCGACGGTCTTGCCGATCCGTGCGGCGTCCGGGTTGATGGCCCAGGTGCCGTTGTCGGCGATCAGCATCACCTGCCCGGTGCCGAACGGCTTCAAGGCGGCGATGGTCTCCGACATCTTGGTCAGCGGCAGGTCGACCGTGGCGATGCCGAAGCCCTTGCCGTCCGCCTGCATCGGCACGCTGACGGTGGCCATCAGCACGTCGACGCCTTCGACCGGATAGATGTAGGGCGGTGTCAGGGTGGTGCGGGCATTCTTCAGTGGGGTCAGGTACCAGCCTTCGATCCCGGCCTCGACGGTCATGATCAGCTTCTCGACCCCGACCGTTCCATCCTTCATGTTGAAGAAGTAGGGGACGTAGCGCCCGGCCTCGTCCTGCTCCGGCGCCACGCCTTTGAACTCCGCGTCCTTGCCGTCATAGCCGTCGGGCTCGAAGGCCACGGTCACGCCGACGAAACGCTTGTTGGCGCCGATCACCGAGGTGACCAGGCCGCGAATGGCGGTGCGGGGCAGGCCGTTGGCGCGGCCGCCTTCGACGGTCCGGGCGACGGTCTGCGCGATGTCGATCGCCGGCTGGATGAAGCCGCCGACCTGGCGCGCAGTGCCTTCGGAGATCGCCAGGAGGCTGCGGTTGGCCTCGGTCCGCGACGCGTCGAACGCGCCCCAGAGCGCAAGCCCGCCGGCGCCGCCGATGCCGAGCAATGTGACGATGATCCCGGCAAGCACGATCTTGCCGCGGATACCCATGGAAAGAACCTTCATGTTGGACCTTCGAGTCTCTCGTCTCTGCGGCGACGGATTGTCGCTACGTATTTTCCCGGAGCCATCCTGCACGCTCGTGGTTGAGCAATCGTTAAGGCCAGGGGCACCCACCGCTTGTATTTCCAGGGTTTTTCCGTCGATAATCGATCCAACCGGCCGCAAAGGCCGAACTTTTATGCGCCTGAAATGGGGAGCAAAAGGCATGAGCGACCAGACCGAATTTCCGGTGCCGGAGGATTGGGCGAAGCGGGCCTGGGTGAACGCCCGGCAGTATGAGGACGCCTACAAGCTCTCGGTCAGCGACCCGGAAGGCTTCTGGGCGGAGCAGGGCAAGCGTCTCGACTGGATCAAGCCCTATACCAAGGTGAAGGACGTCGATTACACCGGCGAGGTCCGCATCCGCTGGTATTACGACGGTGTCCTGAACGTCTCGTCAAACTGCATCGACCGGCACCTGGCGAAGCGCGCCAACCAGACCGCGATCATCTGGGAAGGCGACGATCCCAAGGACGACAAGAAGATCACCTATGCCGAGCTGCACGAGCAGGTCTGCCGCCTCGCCAACGCGATGAAGGCGCATGGCGTGAAGAAGGGGGACCGCGTCACCGTCTACCTGCCGATGATCCCCGAGGCCGCCTATGCGCTGCTGGCCTGCGCGCGGATCGGCGCCGTGCACTCGGTGGTGTTCGGCGGCTTCTCGCCCGACAGCCTCGCCGGCCGCATCCAGGATTGCGAATCCAACTTCGTCATCACTGCGGATGAAGGCATGCGCGGCGGCAAGAAGGTTCCGCTCAAGGCCAACGTCGACCAGGCGCTGCAAAGCTGCCCGACGGTCAAGGCCACGATCGTGGTGAAGCGCACCGGCGGCAATGTCGCCATGCAGAGCGGCCGCGACTTCTGGTACCACGAGGAGACCGCCAAGGTCTCCAAGGATTGCGCACCGGAGCCGATGAACGCCGAGGATCCGCTGTTCATCCTCTACACCTCGGGCTCGACCGGGAAGCCGAAGGGCGTGCTGCACACCACCGGCGGCTATCTGGTCTATGCGTCGCTCACCCACCAGCTGGTCTTCGACTATCACGACGGCGATATCTACTGGTGCACGGCGGATGTGGGCTGGGTCACCGGCCACAGCTACATCGTCTACGGCCCGCTGGCCAACGGCGCCACCACACTGATGTTCGAGGGCGTGCCGAACTATCCCGACGCCTCGCGCTTCTGGCAGGTCTGCGACAAGCACCAGGTCAACATCTTCTACACCGCACCCACCGCGATCCGCGCCCTGATGCGCGAGGGCGAGGCGCCGGTGCAGAAATGCAGCCTGAAGAGCCTGCGCCTGCTGGGCTCGGTCGGCGAGCCGATCAACCCGGAAGCCTGGCTCTGGTACCACCGCGTGGTCGGCCGGCATCGCTGCCCGATCGTCGATACCTGGTGGCAGACCGAGACCGGCGGCATCCTGATCTCGCCGCTGCCCGGCGCCACCAAGCTGAAGCCAGGCTCGGCGACGCGGCCGCTGTTCGGCATCCAGCCGCTGATCGTCGATGCCGAAGGCAAGGTCCTGGAAGGCGCCACCGAGGGCAATCTCTGCATCGCGGATTCCTGGCCGGGGCAGATGCGCACGGTCTACGGCGATCACAAGCGCTTCGCCGAAACCTATTTCAGCACCTACAAGGGCCGCTACTTCACCGGCGACGGCTGTAGGCGGGACGCCGACGGCTTCTACTGGATCACCGGCCGGGTCGATGACGTCATCAACGTCTCCGGCCATCGCATGGGCACCGCCGAGGTCGAAAGCGCGCTGGTCGCGCATCCGAAGGTGGCCGAGGCCGCCGTGGTCGGCTATCCGCACGACATCAAGGGCCAGGGCATCTACGCCTATGTGACTCTGAAGGTCGGCGAGCTGGTGCAGTGGGTCCGGAAGGAGATCGGCCCGATCGCCTCGCCGGACCTGGTGCAATGGGCGCCCGGGCTGCCGAAGACCCGCTCGGGCAAGATCATGCGCCGCATCCTCAGGAAGATCGCCGAGAACGAATACGGCAACCTGGGCGACATCTCGACCCTCGCCGATCCGAACGTGGTGAAGGACCTGATCGACAACCGCGTCAACCGCGGCTGACCGGAGGCAACGGCCCATGGATGCACGGGTGCCCATGGGTGGAGACGGACGCAGCAGGCTGCTGCATCTGCTGGACATCAGCGCGCGGGACGGCCAGGTCAACTGGCCGGCCCGCATCGGCCTGGTCGTCGCCATCCTGCTGTCGGTCGGCAGCGCTGCCATCGTCACGCTGCCCGATCTTCCCGCGTTCGAGCGGTCCGACTGCCATATCGCGGCGGCCGTTGCCGGCATCATGTTCCTCGCCGAGTATCTCTGGCGGATCTGGCGGGCGCCCTTGCTCGATCCCGACCTGCCGCATGCGCGGCGACGCTACCTGCTCTCCTTCATCGGCCTGGTCGATCTGCTCTCGGCGGCGCCCTTGCTCGGCCTGGTCATGCCCGAGCTGGCCGACACGCTGCTGATCGGCCAGCTGCTGGCGCTGTTCAAGCTGTCGCGACTGACGCCGGCACTGTCACTGGTCGGAACCGTGCTGAAGAGCGAATGGCGGGCGCTGGCCGCGGCGTTGCTGGTCATGCTGGTGCTGCTGGTGATCGCCTCCGGCGTCATGTACCTGCTGGAACGCGGCGCCCAGCCGACGGTCTTCAGCTCGATCCCGCGTTCGCTCTGGTGGGGCATCGTCACCATGGCGACGGTCGGTTACGGCGACATGACGCCGGTGACCGCGCTGGGCCGGCTGTTCGGCGGCATGGTCATGCTGCTCGGCATCGCCATGTTCGCGGTCCCGGCCGGCATCCTGGCGACCGGCTTCGCGACCGAGATCCGTCGCCGCGATTTCGTCGTCACCTGGAACGCGGTGGCGCGCGTGCCGCTGTTCGCCGGGCTGGACGCGACGCGCATCGCCGCCATCGCCCGGTTGCTGAAGCCGCAGATCGTGCCGGAGCGCCAGGTCGTGGTGCGCCGCGGCGAGCCCGCCGATGCCATGTTC
>JAYSFH010000395.1:0-4205 GCA_041913405.1 Dongia sp.
GACCATCATCGCCGGCGGCCTATGGAACACTTTCGTCGACAAGGCGCAGCTCGAGAACGCGATCCTCAATCTCGCCATCAACGCGCGCGACGCCATGGCCGGCCAGGGCCGGCTCACCATCGAGGCCGGCAACGCCGCGCTCGACGAGGTCTACACCGCGCGCCATGACGAGGTCCTGCCCGGCCAGTATGTGATGGTCGCGGTCAGCGACAACGGCGCCGGCATGTCGGCGGAAGTTCTCGATCGCGCCTTCGAGCCGTTCTTCACCACCAAGCCGGAAGGCCACGGCACCGGGCTCGGCCTCTCCATGGTCTACGGCTTCGTGAAGCAGTCCGGCGGTCACGTGAAGATCTACAGCGAGCCCGGCCAGGGCACGACCATCCGGCTCTATCTGCCGCGCTCGCGCGAGGAAGAGGATGTCGAGATCGAGCGCGATGCCGGTCCGGCGACCGGCGGCACCGAGACCGTGCTGGTGGTCGAGGATGACGAGGACGTGCGCGGCACCGTGATCGACATGCTCGGCGACCTCGGCTATCGCGTGCTGAAGGCCAAGGACGCACAGAGCGCGCTCGCCATCATCGAGAGCGGCGTTGCGATCGACATGCTGTTCACCGACGTGGTGATGCCAGGCCCGCTGCGCAGCCCCGAGCTCGCGCGCAAGGCCCAGGAGCGGCAGCCCAACCTCGCCGTGCTGTTCACCTCGGGCTATACCGAGAACGCGATCGTCCACGGCGGCCGGCTCGACGAAGGGGTCGATCTCCTGAGCAAGCCCTATACCCGCGAGGCGCTGGCGCGGAAGCTCCGGGATGTGCTGCGCAATCAGCAGCAGCGCCGGATCAGCAGCGAGCGGGTGGCCGCGACCGCGCAACGGCGCGAGGAGCCGCCGCAACAGCGGCGGCAGGTGCTGCGGGTCCTGCTGGTCGAGGATGATGCGCTCATCCGCATGTCCACCGCGGAGATGCTGATGGATCTCGGCCATGCCGTCATCGAGGCCGAGGACGGCCCGGCCGCGCTCGACCTGCTGGAGAAGGATCGCTTCGACGTGATGCTGACCGATCTCTCCTTGCCCGGTCTCTCCGGAGACGCGCTCGCCGCCGTCGCCGTCGAGCGCCGCCCCGGCCTTGGTGTCATCTTCGCCTCCGGCTACGACCGCGTCCCCAACCGCAGCGACGCGCTGCAGGGTGCTAAGCTGCTGCAGAAACCCTACGACGAAAGCGCGCTCGCCGACGCGCTCAGTTCCGTCACCGCCGGCCGCAACGGCCGCGGGCGATAGCGGTCGTCACCGCCCCGGCGCGATCCGGCGATAGGACAGAGCTTCGGCGACATGCACGCGCCTCACCGGCGCGCTGCCCTCGAGGTCGGCGAGTGTCCGGGCGACGCGGAGAACGCGGTGATAGCCCCGGGCCGACAGCTTGAACTTCTCCACGGCTTGCGTGAGCAGTTTCAACCCATCGGGCTCCGGCGTCGCGACCTTGTCCAAGAGTTCGCCGTCGGCTTCGGCATTGATGCGCACGCCATGGTCCTTGTAACGCGCACTCTGGATCGCGCGGGCCTTGGCGACGCGGGCCGCGACTTCGGTGCTGCCCTCGGCCGGCGGCGGCAGGGAAAGATCTGCGGCGGCGACCGCCGGCACATCGACATGGAGGTCGATGCGGTCGAACAGCGGCCCGGAAATCCGCGACTGATAGTCCATCGCGCAGCGCGGGGCCTTGCCGCAAGCCAGCGCCGCATCGTCAAGATGCCCGCAGCGGCAGGGATTCATCGCCGCCACCAGCTGCACCCGCGCCGGATAGGTCACATGCGCATTCGCCCGCGCGATCGTGACCCGGCCGGTCTCCATCGGCTGGCGCAGAGATTCCAGGGTCTGGCGCTGGAACTCCGGCAACTCGTCGAGGAAGAGCACGCCAAGATGCGCGAGGGAGACCTCGCCTGGCCGCGCCCGGAGGCCGCCGCCGACCAGGGCGGGCAGCGAAGCCGAATGATGCGGGTCGCGGAACGGCCGTTTGCGGATCAATCGCCCTTCGCTCAGCGAACCGGCAAGCGAATGGATCATCGACACTTCCAGCGCCTCCGCCGGATCGAGCGGCGGCAGGATGCCCGGGAGTCGCGCGGCCAGCATCGACTTGCCGGAGCCCGGCGGCCCGATCATCAGCAGGTTGTGGCCGCCGGCCGCCGCGACTTCCAGCGCGCGCTTCGCGGTCTCCTGGCCCTTGATGTCCTTCAGGTCCAATTCGCGCTCATCGAGCGCGGCCATCTTTGGCTCCGGCGGGCTCAAGACCTGCGTGCCCTTCAGATGATTGATCAGCGCAATGAGGTCGGCCGGTGCGACGACATCGATCTCGCCGGCCCAGGCGGCCTCGCCGCCCTGCGCCTGCGGGCAGATCAGGCCGAGATCACTGGAAGCCGCATGGATCGCCGCCGGCAGCACGCCGGAGACCGCGTTGATCCGCCCGTCGAGGCCGAGCTCGCCCAGGACCGCGAAAGACGCCACCGCATCGCTCTCGATCGCCCCCATGGCGATCAGCATGCCGAGCGCGATCGGCAGGTCGAAATGCGATCCTTCCTTGATGAGATCGGCCGGCGCCAGGTTGACGGTGATGCGCTTCGGCGGCACGCCGAGGCCGATCGCGGTCAAGGCAGCATGCACCCGGTCTCTGCTCTCGCGCACCGCCTTGTCCGGCAGGCCCACGACGTTGAAGGCCGGCAGCCCTTGCGCGATCTGCACCTCGGCATCGACACCGAGCACGTCGATCCCCTGGAACGCCACGGTGCGGACCCGCGCGACCATCAGCGCGTCGCCTCAGCTCGGAATGCCAGCCCCACCACGCGCGCCCCTCAACCCCGACCCCGCGCGATGATGGCAAGACCGGAACGAAAGCGCAACCTGCACGTGGGCATGCTATGCTCGCCATCACGGATCGATTTTCGAGGTCGAACGATGCCTGGCTTGCTGACGAAGGCGTGGCACTCGAAGCGAGTGGCTGTCGTCGTTTACCTATTGATCGGTCTTATCATCGCGTGGAAGGCATACAGTTCATCCGACCTCGGGCGCCGATCGCACGAGCTTCTGGTGACGATTCAAGAGCGCCTGGGCAATGAGAACGCGATCCCGCTTTTCTCGTTGGTCGATTCGGTCGAGCCGGATGCTGCGTATTTCTGCACGATCGGCTCCTATGGATCCGCCCAACACGTTGAGCCTCTCGACCAGGTCAAGTTTCCATGGGGCAGCGGTTGGCTGGATTATGTACCCGAAGGGTCGGTCGCGATCGTGATCTTGAATGACAATCTTGACGTTCTGCAAATATTCGAACTCAACCGCTATCAGCTCGACGCCCCCGACGGCCTCGGCCCTGGGAAGTGCTATCAACGCCAGGACGAGCCTGCGTTCGTCCGCGAGACCAAGTACGGCGCGACCGATTTAGTCATCCAGTCAAAGGCAAGAATTAAATGAGCTTCCCAGTGCGGAGAGCGCTCTAAACCATCACCCCCATCTCGCGCACCGCGTCGGGCAGGCGCTTGCGGCGGCGGTAGACGGCGGGGGTGTCGGCGACCAGGCGCTTGAACAGGCGGCGGAAGGAGACGGTGTCGCCGTAGCCGACCTCGCAGGCGACGGTCTCGACCGGATCGTCGGTGGTCTCCAGCATCTGCTTGGCTTCCTCGATCCGCAGGCGCTGCACGTAGTCGAGCGGCGCGGTGCCGGTCGCGTTCTTGAAGCGGCGGTTGAAGGTGCGGCGCGACAGGCCGGAGCGGCGGATCATCGAGGCGACCGGATCGCCGGCCGCGTAGTTCTCCGCGAGCCAGGTCTGGCATTCCTGGATCAGCTTGTCCTTGCCCTGCATCTTGGTGGTGAGGCGCGAATAGGGGTTCTGGCCGTCGTGATGCCAGTCGAACAGCGACATCTTGGCGAGTCGCCGCGCTTCCTCCGGCCCGGCGAAGGCGCCGACCAGGTAGAGCACCAGGTCCATCCATGAGGTGGCGCCGCCGGCGGTGACGATGCGGTTGTCTTCCGCGGCCGAGACCAGGATGCGGTCGGTCTGCCAGCGCACATTGGGATACTCAGCCTTCATCGCCGCGGCGAAGGCCCAGTGCGTGGTCGCGTCCTTGTTGTCGAGCAGCCCGGCCTCGGCCAGCAGATAGGCGCCGCTGCAAGCGGAGACCACATGAGCGCCTTCGGCATGGGCGCGCCTGACCCAGTCGATGAGCTC
>JAYSFH010000396.1:0-4203 GCA_041913405.1 Dongia sp.
GGAACAGACCTTGGCCTACGAGACCGATCGGAAGCTGAAGGAGGTCAAGGCGCTGGCCGACCAGGTGCATGACGCCGACGACCTGGCGGCGCCGATTTCCAGCGGCTCGTTCCAGACCATCGGCATGATCGTGGCACCCTGCTCGGTGAAGACCCTGGCGGAGATCGCGACCGGTGTCACCACGACCCTGATCTCGCGCGCCGCCGACGTGACTCTGAAGGAGCGGCGACGCCTCGTTCTCATGGTGCGTGAAACTCCGCTGCATGCCGGGCATTTAAAGAACATGCTCCATGCCACCGAAATCGGCGCGATCATCGCCCCACCCGTCCCCGCCATGTATGCGCGGCCGCAGAGCCTCGAGGAAATGGTCGATCACAGCCTCGGCCGCGTGCTCGACCTCTTCGGCATCGACAGCGGCCGCGTCAATCGCTGGGGCCAGGAGGCGCGGCGGCGCGGCAAGTCGAAGCCGCGATGACCGCACCCCCGCCGCGCCTGCCGCTGCATGAGACGGCCCTGTTCCTCGATGTCGATGGGACGCTGATCGAGATCGCGCCGACGCCGGAAGCAGTGACGGTGCCGCCGGATCTCGTGCCGCTGCTGAAGGCGCTGCACCAGGCGCTGGGTGGCGCACTGGCGATCGTGTCCGGCCGCACCATCGCGGTGCTGGATCGTCTGCTCGGCCCCACCGGGCTGCCGATGGCGGGCGTGCATGGCGGCGAATTGCGCGCTGTCGCCGGGGGCGCGATCACCGAGATCAACCCGCGCCTGCCGGACGCCCTGCAGGACCGGGTCTGGGCGATCATCAGCGATCTGAAGCGGCAATGGCCGGGCCTGCGCGGCGAGGACAAAGGCGCAGCCTTCTCTTTCCACTTTCGCCAGGCGCCGGAGGCGGAGCCGGCGCTGCGCGCGGCCATCGCCACGCTGGAACTCGGTGCCGAATGGGAGATTCTCTCCGGGCACATGATCTACGAGATCCGATCGCGCGGGCAGAGCAAGGGCGTCGCGTTGCGCAGCCTGATGGAGATGCCGGGCTTCGCCGGACGCAAGCCGGTCTTCGCCGGCGACGACCGCACCGATCTCGACGGCATCCGCGCGGCGGTCGAGCTTGGCGGCGCGGGCATCGCCGTGGCGGGGCTGGCGGCGGCGCAGGCAAGCTGGGCGTTACCCGATCCGGCCGCGGTGCGCGCCTGGTTGAGGAGCCTGGTCGGTTAGGCCGCGACACGCTCGCTGGTGTTGAGCGTGTCGAGGAAGCTGTCAGACCAGGTGGCGAGGTCGTTGCGCTGGAGTGCGCCCATCAGCTTGCGCCAGCGATCCTGGCGCTCGGTGAGCGGCATGCGCAGCGCCTGGTCCAGCGCCTCGGCCATCTCCACCTGATCGAAAGGATTGACGATCAGCGCGCCTTTCAGCTCGCGCGCGGCACCGGCGAAGCGCGACAGCACCAGGACGCCCGGATCGTTCGGCTTCTGCGCCGCGACATATTCCTTGGCGACCAAGTTCATGCCGTCGCGCAACGGAGTCACCAGCCCGACCCGGGCCACGCGGTAGAAACCGGCCAGCTGCCGGCGCGGGAACACCCGGTTCAAGTAGCGGACCGGAACCCAGTCGATCTCGGCATGGCGGCCGTTCACCCTTCCGGCGCTGCCTTCGATCTCGCGCCGCAGCTTCTTGTAGCGCGCGACGTCGATGCGCGAGGGTGCCGCGATTTGCACGAAGGTGATGCGGTTGCGATAATCGGGGCGCGTGGTCAGCAACTCGCCCACGGCATCGATGCGGTTCAGGATGCCCTTGCTGTAGTCGAGCCGATCGACGCCGATGACGAGCTGGCGGCTGGACACGCTGTCGGCCAGGCGCCGCACCTCTTCATCGGCCTCGGCCTCCGCAGCGAGGGACTTCATCTCGTCGACGTCGATGCCGATCGGGAAGACGCCGGCCCGGAGCTTGCGCCCGAACATCTCGATCGCGCCGTCCGGCCGGACCGATCCGCCGCCCTCATACTGCGCATAGTCGCGGAAGGCGCGAAGATCGCTCTCGGTCTGGAAACCGACCAGGTCGCATTCGGCCAGCGAGCCCATCAGTTGCTTGTGCGCCGGCAGGGCGCAGAAGATCTCCGGACCGGGCAGCGGGATGTGCAGGAAGAAGCCGATGCGGTTGCGCAAGCCGCGGAGCCGGAGCTCCCCCGGCAGCATCATCAGCTGGTAGTCATGGATCCAGACCACGTCGCCCGGCCGCAGCATCGACCCCAGGTGATCGGCGAAGCGTGCGTTGATCCGCATATAGGCGTCCTGGTGCTGCCTGGAATGCTCGACCAGGCCGAGGCGATAGTGCAGCAGTGGCCAGAGCGTGCTGTTGCAATAGCCGTTGTAATAGGCGTCGAACTCTTCGGCGGTGAAGTCGATGGTGGCATAGGTGATGCCGCCCGACTTCAGGACCTTGGGCTGAGGTGCCGGAGACTCGCTGGTCTCGCCGCTCCAGCCGAACCACATCCCGCCGGAGCGCTTCAGAGCGGAGAGTACGCCAACCGCGAGTCCGCCGGCGCGGGCCGAACGGTCGCGCGGCAGCGCGACGCGATTCGAGACGACGATCAAACGGCTCATGATGCTTCCTCCCAACTCAGACTGAGGTTCATGGCGGAGTTGATAAGACCCACCATGGAATAGGCCTGGGGGAAGTTGCCCCACAACTCACCCGTCTTCGGGTCCACGTCCTCCGAGAAAAGACCAAAACGGTTGCGATAGGTCATCATCTTGTCGAACAAAGCGCGGGCCTCGACCGATCTTCCGATCGCGGCCAGCGCGTCGATGTACCAGAAGGTGCAGATCAGGAACGCGGTCTCCGGCTCACCGAAATCGTCCCGGACCACGTAGCGGTAAATGAAATCGCCGCGCTTCAGTTCCTGCCCGATCCGCTCCACCGTCGCGACATAGCGCGGATCGCTGGCCTGGACGAAGCCGATCTGCGCCATCAGCAGCAGGCTGGCATCGAGGTCGCTGCCGTCGAAGGTGGACACGAAGCTGTTGCGGGATTCCGACCAAGTACGCCGCTCGATCTCGCGCTTCAAATGCTGCGCCTTGTCGCTCCAGAAAGCGGTGCGGTCGGCGCGGCCCATGATCCGCGCGATCCGCTTCAACCGGTCGCAGGCCGCCCAGCACATCATGGCGGAGAAAGTGTGCACCGAGGCCGAGCCGCGCAACTCCCAAGGCCCGGCATCCGGCTGATCGAAGGCCTCGACCGCGCGCTTGCCGAGAAACTCGAGCTGCTCGTAGAGCTCCTCGTTGGCCGGCTTCCGGAGCAGGCGTTGGTCGAAGAACAGATGGATCGCCGCCAGCACCATGCTGCCGTAGACGTCGTTCTGCACCTGCTGGTCGGCAGCGTTGCCGACCCGGACCGGCCCCATGCCGCGATAGCCTGCCAGGGCTTCGGCGATCGTCTCGGTCAGATCCGCCTCGCGCGAGATGCCGTAGACCGGCTGGATGACGCCCTCACGGGCCACGTCGATGATGTCGGTGATGAAGCCGATATACTGCTCCATGGTGCGCGTGACGCCCAGCCGATTGAGGGCGCGGATCACGAAGACCGAATCGCGCAGCCAGCAATAGCGGTAGTCCCAGTTGCGGACCGTGCTCGGCGCCTCCGGGATCGAGGTGGTGAGCGCCGCGGCGATGGCGCCGGTCTCCTCGAACATGCAGAGCTTGAGGGTGATCGCCGCGCGGATCACTGCCTGCTGCCATTCGAAGGGAATGGTGAGGCCGCGTACCCAGAGCCGCCAATGGCCGAGAGTGGTCTCGAAGTAGCGGCGGCAAAGATCCTCGAGATCGGAATCGATCGGCTCATCCGGTCCCCAGAGGATCCAGTGCTGCTGGTCGAGACGGAAGTAGCGCTCCTCCATCACGTAGCTGACCGGCACCGTGGTGGTCATCCGCTGACGCTGGCGGTCGCTGAAATAGACCACGTGATGGCTGCCGCGCACCGACTTCAGGCTGGTGCCGCCATAGTCGCTCATCGGCCGCGCGACGATGCGCACCATAGGCCGGCCGGAGACCGGCGTGATCCGCCGCACCAGCATCGGCGGCCGATGGGTGCGGTTGTGAAGGTCGTAGCGCGGGGCGAAGTCGACGATCTCCACCGCGCCGCCGGTCTTGTCGGTGAGCACGGTGTGCAGTATCGCGGTGTTGTCGAGATAGGCCTGCTCCGATGATTCGAAAT
>JAYSFH010000397.1:0-552 GCA_041913405.1 Dongia sp.
GTAGCGCTGGGTGGTCGAAAGCGAGGCATGGCCGAGCAGTTCCTGGATCGCCCGGAGATCGCCGCCGCCGGCCAGCAGATGCGTGGCGAAGGAATGGCGCAAGGCATGCGGCGTCGCGGTTTCCGGCAGGTTGAGCTGCATCCTGAGCTTCTGCATCGCCAGCTGCACCAGCCGGGGCGAGAGGCGCTTGCCCTTGGCGCCAAGGAAGAGCGGGCCCTCCGGCTCGCAGGGGATCGGCAATGCCTTCAGGTAATCCTGCACCGCCTCGGCGACCACGGGCAGCACCGGCACCAGCCGGGTCTTGTTGCCCTTGCCGCGGATCCGCAATGTCCCGCCGGGCTTCGGCGCATCGCGCCGCGCGAGGCCCAGCGCCTCCGAGATGCGCAGGCCGCAGCCGTAGAGCAGGGTCAGCACCGCGAGATCGCGCCGGGCGATCCACTCGGTCTCATGGAGATCGGCGACGGCTTCCAGCGCGTCGTCCGCCTCGACTGCGTTCAAGGGCTTCGGCACCGAGCGCGGCAGCTTCGGATTGCGGATCGCGGCGAGCGCCGT
>JAYSFH010000397.1:562-4201 GCA_041913405.1 Dongia sp.
CACGGAGCTGGTGGTGGGGACCCGCCGCGGCGGCGCCCGCGCGGTGGAGGCGGGCTCCAGCCTGCGTTTCACGCGGGACGCCATCCAGGCCCGGAAATCGTTGCGGTCGGCGGCGGCGAAGGCGGCCAGGGTCGGGGTCTCGCCGCGATACTGCTCCAGGAAGCGCAGCAGGTCCTTGAGGTCTCGCGCATAGCCGTCGACGGTATGCACGGAGCCGCGGCGCTCATGCGCCAGCCAGCTCAGCCATTGCTCGATCGCGGAGGCAAGGTCCGGGCGCGCCGCGAAACGGAGATCGCGGCCGTCATCCACCTCCCCCGGCTTCGGGGGAGGGTTGGGGTGGGGGTCTTCTATGGTTTGGGCAGGTCCAGCCATGTGCGGATGCCGAACTCGATCACCCGTCCGAGGAAGCTCATCAGCTCCGTGCCCTGGCCGGCATGGAAATAGCCGGGATGCCGCGCGCCGAAGGCGATCAGCCCCGCCGGCGCATGGGAGCTGATGTTGAGCCGCAGCATCGCGTCGGAGCGCACGAGCTCCGCCCCGGCGCCGAAGATTTCCGGATCGCCGATCGCTTCGTCGCGCAGCACGACCTGCTTGTCCTTGCCGCCGAGCGCGCGATCGACCGCGCCCCGGCCGAGGAACTGGATGCCCTCGTGCTTCGGGCGCTTGGCGGTGTGGTCGGAGAGCTCGACGCAGAGGCTGACCACATCGACCTCGAGCAACAGACCGAGATCGCCGGTGATAATATCGATGAACTGCTCGAAGCTCTCGGCCTCCAGCAGCTCGACCACCGCCTTGTGGATGCGCTCCTGGGTCGAAAGATTGTCGCGGGTGTTGGCGAGGATCTCGTCCTGGTCGTTCCTGAGCTTGTTGATCTCGCCGCGCAGGCGCTCGACCATGAACTGCTGCAGATCGACCACGCCCTTGCCGGATTCGTTATGCCGGCCCGGCGAGAGCTGCAGGTCCAGGAGTTCGGGATGCCGCGCCAGGAAATCGGGATGGCGGCGCAGATAAGCGACCACCTGCGCGGCCGTGGCCGTGGTGGTGCCGGTCTTGCTGCGGTCCGCCGCCTGGTCCGCCATCGTGGTCCCCGATCGCTTCGCCACTATACTGCCACCCTTAGAGGATAGATTGTCCGGTCTTGGCCCAATCCGCCAGGAAGGCGGCCAGGCCCTTGTCGGTCAGCGGGTGATGGAACAGCTGGCGCAGCACGTTCGG
This sequence comes from Dongia sp., assembly GCA_041913405.1. Taxonomy (GTDB): domain Bacteria; phylum Pseudomonadota; class Alphaproteobacteria; order Dongiales; family Dongiaceae; genus Dongia. The sequence continues at coordinate 1,778 of JAYSFH010000397.1, forward strand.
CGGCAGCGTCGCCACATGCGCGCCCATCTTCGCCGATTCAATGATGTGGATCGGGTGACGCACCGAGGCGACCAGCACCTCGGTCTTCAGATTGTCGTAGGCATTGTAGATCTGGACGATGTCCGAGATCAGCAGCAGGCCTTCCTGGCCGATGTCGTCCAGGCGGCCGACGAAAGGCGAGATGAAAGTGGCGCCCGCTTTCGCGGCGAGCAAAGCCTGCGCCGCCGAGAAGCACAGAGTGACGTTCACCTTGGTGCCGGCGTCCGAGAGCGCCTTGCAGGTCTTCAAGCCATCGACGGTCAGCGGCACCTTCACGCAGACATTCTTCGCGATCTTCGCCAGCTTCTGGCCTTCCTGAAGCATGGTCTTGTGATCGGTCGCGGTCACTTCGGCGCTGACCGGTCCCTCGACCACTTCGCAGATCTGCTTGATCACATCGAGGAACCTGCCGCCTGACTTCGCGATCAGCGAAGGATTGGTGGTGACGCCGTCGACCAGACCGGTGGCGGCGAGGTCCTTGATCTCGTTGATGTCGGCAGTGTCGATGAAGAACTTCATCCGTCTGTATATCCGTACGTGAGAACCCGAGGTCTGCCCCTTCGCCGCGGCGGCTTTGCAGTCTCGCTTGCCGAGGGGCGCGAATCGGGAAAGATTCTAGACGATGGATTCCGAAACCGCCAGTTCGATGCCACGAGAAATCAGAATGTCCGGACGCGTGAGCGTCCTGATACCGCTCGCCCTTTTCACGGCCTATGACTACGCCATTCCGGAAGGAGTCATGCTGGCGCCGGGCGACTTCGTGGCGGTGCCGCTCGGGCGGCGCACGGTGACGGGCGTGGTCTGGGGCGCGGGCGACGACAGCGTTCCCGCCGAGAAACTGCGCGCGGTCGAAGCGCGGCTCGAGATTCCCGCGATGCCAGAGGTTTCGCGGCGTTTCATCGACTGGGTCGCGAACTATTGCATGGCGCCGATCGGCTCGGTGCTGCGCATGGCGATGAGCGTACCCGAAGCGCTCGAGCCGGAAAAGCCGATCAAGGCTTGGCAAATTGGCAATCGGGATTCGGGGAAAATGACAGCCGTGCGGCAGCGCGTGCTCGGCGTCCTGGAGGATGGACCGCCGCTGACCTCAGGCGATCTCGCGCGCGCCGCGAGTTCTTCTTCGGGCGTTGTTGCCGAAATGGCACGGTTGGGCATGCTTCAGGCCGTCGCCTTGCCGGCGCGTCGCCCCGTCGGGCGACCCGATGCCGACCGCGACGGTCCCGCACTCTCCACGGCGCAGCAGCAAGCGGTGGACGCTTTGCGTCCGCTGACTCCGGGTGTGACGCTGCTCAACGGCGTGACCGGATCGGGAAAGACCGAAGTCTATTTCGAGGCGATCGCTGCCTGCCTGCGCGCCGGGCGACAAGCGTTGGTGCTGTTGCCGGAGATCGCGCTCAGCGCGCAATGGCTCAGCCGTTTCGAGGACCGCTTCGGCGCAGCCCCCGCGCAATGGCATTCCGAGCTGACGCAGGTCGAGCGCCGCGTCACCTGGCGCGCCGTGCTCGACGGCGAAGCCAAGGTCGTGGTCGGCGCGCGCTCGGCTTTGTTTCTTCCCTATGACGATCTTGGCCTGATCGTCGTCGACGAAGAACATGAATCCGCCTTCAAGCAGGAGGACGGCGTCATCTATCAGGCGCGCGACATGGCGGTGGTGCGCGCGCATCTTGCGAAGATCCCGGTCGTGCTCGCCTCGGCGACGCCGTCCCTGGAATCCACCGTCAATGCCGAGCAGGGCCGCTATCGCTTCCTCGAACTGCCCGACCGGCACGGCGATGCCGAATTGCCCGAAGTCACGCTGATCGATCTCCGCCGCGACAAGCCGGAGCGGCAGCAATGGCTCTCGCCCAGTCTGATCCGCGCGGTCAACGAAACCCTGGCCGACCAGGGCCAGGCGATCCTGTTCCTCAACCGCCGCGGCTACGCGCCGCTCACGCTGTGCCGCGACTGCGGCCACCGGATGCAATGCCCGAACTGCACCACCTGGCTGGTCGAGCATCGCTATTCGCAGCGGCTGCAATGCCATCACTGCGGCTATCAGATCCAGATGCCGAAGGCCTGCCCCGCTTGCCAGCATGAAGGCACCTTCGCCGCCTGCGGCCCCGGCGTCGAGCGGCTGGCGGAAGAGGCGGCGACGCTGTTCCCCAATGCGCGGCGGCTGATCCTCACGAGTGATACCGTGGGGGGCCCGAAGAAGGCGACCGAGCTCATCCGCATGGTGACCGACCGCGAGGTCGATCTCATCATCGGCACCCAGATCATCGCCAAGGGTCACCACTTCCCGCATCTGACCCTGGTCGGCGTGGTCGATGCCGACCTTGGCTTGTCGGGGGGCGATCTCCGCGCGGCGGAGCGCACCTATCAGCTGCTGCACCAGGTCGCCGGCCG
>JAYSFH010000398.1:0-1795 GCA_041913405.1 Dongia sp.
AACACAGACGACGGGATGCAGCGCGCAGAAAAAATTCCCGGTCTGCGTCCGGTCTGCGATGCAGTGCAGCGTCGCGGTGTTTCAGTCCGGCCGTTTCGCGTGACGGGACTGTCGCGACAAATTTCACGATCTCAAACAGCTTGCCGATGATACCACAAGACGCGCTGCCGGTCAGGCGCGGCGGCTAACGCGGCGACCCTTCCAGTCCCGCGAGCTCGGCGGCGGTGGCGCCCGGCATCTTCATCTCGAACACTTCGTTGACCACCGTGTAGTCGTAGTAGCCGAGGCGCGCGATCGGCCGAATCTTCTTCACGTCGATCTTGCCGTCGGCGCCGATCGCCTCCTCCTTGATATGAATTCGCTCGACCTGCGCGAAGACAATATCGACCGTGCCTTCCGGCGAGTTGCCCTGCAAACGATGCGTGCTCAGATACCGGCATTCGAAATGGATCGGCGATTCCGCGACCCGCGGACAAGGCGCGTCGATGCAAGGAGCCTTGGTGACTCCGGCGAGGTCGAATTCGTCGATATGGGAAGCGACCGCGCTGGCGCTCTTGTTCACGGCTTCGCGGAGATCATAGGTCGCCATGTTCCAGGCGAACCAGCCGCTGCGCTCCGCGTTGAGGACCGTGTCCTTGCGCCGCCCGTCGGGATACTGGTTGGCGGCGAACATTACCATCGGCGGATCGAAGGTCAGGTTCTGCCACTGGCTGTAGGGTGCCAGGTTGCAGATCCCCTCCGGGCTGACGCTGCTGAGCCAGCCGATCGGCCGCGGCACGGTGCAGCTCTTGAACGGGTTGAACTTCAGGCCGTGGCGGTCGGTGGATGGGTTGTAGTGCATGGGGTGCTCCTGGGTCGGAGACAGCCTAGGACCCAACGGCGCGAGACCCTAATCCGAAAAAACTGTGACCGGGATGGGAATTGGCTATGAAGGAACGGCTGTCACCGTCCGTCGCGCTCGATAATGAGGTAGGTGATCGCCGGCCTGATGCGTTTGCCGCCTTCGCAACCGAGCACAGCTTTGGCCACGTTCGCGTTGAACACCTCATCTTGCTGCGCAGACGAGCCGATCTCAAGTTCGTTCGTATAACTGCAGATACTCTGGATAACTCGAAGCGCTCCGCTCACCGCAGATTCCTCGTGGCGATTCGTATGACCAGTCTTGATTACGATGGGAAGGCAGGCCCGACCCCACCACCAGTCATAACAGGGATCGTCATAGACTTGCCTGTAGCGTTCCGGGTGCCCCGTGGCCTTTCCCACGATTTGACTCACGAGGACGCCTGGCCGGACTACGGGGCCACCATACAGAATTTGTTCCAACCAATACGCGCCGGATCTCCCAGTGACAAACACGGCGAACACAATTAAAGCTACGGGAATAGACGTGAGAATGAGCGACATCGCCGAGCGAACCACCCTGCCAGTCAGCTCTGCGGATGGTAAAGCGTAACTCAAGCCTTGCCCAGATTCTCCAGCCGGTGGATGCGGTCCTCGATCGACGGATGCGTGGCGAACAGGGCCGGCGTGCTGCTGCCGAAGGCCTTCAGCGGGTTGACGATGAAGAGATGCTGGGTCGCGCGGTTGCCGATTTCCGGGGACTTGTTGTTGCCGGCGTCGAGCTTCTCCAACGCACCGATCAGGCCGACCGGGTTGCGGGTGAGTTGCACCGAAGTGGCGTCGGCCAGGTATTCGCGCTGGCGCGAGACCGCGAAACGCACCAGCTGCGCGGCGATCGGGGCCAGGATCAGGAAGACGATCATGATGACGAAGACGATGATCGCCGCGCCGCCGC
>JAYSFH010000398.1:1805-4192 GCA_041913405.1 Dongia sp.
CGCCCTTGCTGTCGCTGCTGCTATTGCTGCTCCGGCGCGAGCTGCTGCCGCCGCTGAAGCGGAAGGAGCGCAGCACCAGGTCGGAGACCAGCGCGATCAGCCCGACCATGATTCCAACCGCGACCATGTAGCGGGTGTCAAGGTTGAGCACGTGCCCCATCTCATGGGCGACGACGCCCTGGAGCTGCTCGCGGTTCAGCGTGTTCAGCAGGCCCCGGGTGACCGCGATCGCCGATTTCTGCGGCGAGAGGCCGGTGGCGAAAGCGTTCAGCGCCTCGCTCTCCATGATGTAGACCCGCGGCTTCGGCAGGCCGGCGGCGATCGCCATCTCCTCGACCACGTTGTGCAGTTTGGGTTCCTGCTCCGACGTCACTTCCTTGGCGCCGTTCATCGACAGTACCACCTTGTCGCCGAAGGCGAGCGTGACGCCGGCCGAGACGACGCCGACACCGGCCAGGGCCGCGCCGCCGAGCACGCCGAGACCGCTGACCGCGAAGAGTTGGAAGCGGCTGGCGTCGGTGCTCCAGGCTTCCAGCGCCCAGCCCAGCACATAGCCGAGCAGGAAGCCGATGATGATCAGCGAGAGGATCAGCACCCAGGTCTTGGCGCGATTGTCGGCCTGCGCGGCCAGGAAGTCGGTGCCGTTGACCCGCGCCTCGGTCACCGGCACATGCTCCACCTCCGGTGCGGCAGGTGCGGCTTCCACCGGCGCAGCTGGCGACTGCGCTTCTTCAGCCTGGTCCCAGGGACCCTTCATGGCTCAGCGCAGGCTGACCTTGGGTGCGACTTCGACCGCGGCGCGCTCGGCCTCGGAGACGCGCCAGAGCTCGGCATTCTGGAAGCCGAACTGGCCGGCGATGAGATTGCCGGGGAAGCTCTGCACCGCGGTGTTCAGGTTGGTCGCGGTGTCGTTGTAGAACTGCCGCGCGAAGCCGATCTTGTTCTCGGTGGAGCTCAGCTCTTCCATCAGCTGCTGCACCGACTGGTTGGCCTTCAGGTCCGGATAGGCCTCGGCCAGCGCGAACATCTTGCCGAGCGAGGCGGTGAGCGCGGTCTCGGCCGCGATGGTCGCCGCGGTGGCGCCGGTCGCCGGCGCGCTGCCGGGGTTTACCGAGACCGCCTTGTTCCTGGCCTCGATCACCTGGCGGAGCGTGTCCTGCTCATGCCCCATATAGCCTTTGACGCTCTCGACCAGGTTGGGAATGAGGTCGTAGCGGCGCTTCAGCTGCACATCGATCTGCGCCCAGCCGTTCGCCACCTGGGTGCGCAGGGCGACCAGACGGTTGTAGGTCATGATCACCCAGCCGATGACCAGGACGACGAGTACGACGATGACGATCAGCGCGGTCATGGGTCTGTCCAATCCAAGTCTGTATCCCCGCCGCAAAGGGTGCCGGAAAGCACGCCGTGCCGCAAGGCGACGCGCTGTGGCCGGCGTCATAGATCGGCGCGGATCGCGCAAGTTTGCCTCAAAGGCGGCGGGTTGATTCGGATTGGCCCGGTAACCCCCTGTTCACTGTTTGGGCGCTAACTGGTCATTGATTCCCAATCGCGCCAGGTAGAGCCTGGATCGGGGGAGCCAACGGACTGCCATGGATTCCCAAGCAGCAATATCGCGACAACCCGGTGGCGCCTGGCTGGTGATGGCGCCCTCTTTCCTGCTGAGCCTGCTGGGTGTCGCGGGCCTCGTCGTGCTGTTCTTGTCCGGCGCCGAGCTCGACCGCAATGCCCGGGACTCGGCGGTGGCCAAGATCGCCGGCAGCCTCGAAGGCGCGCGCAACGCGCTGGCTTCGGTCGCGCGCGACAACGCCTGGTGGGATGAGGCCTTCGAGCACCTCTCTCTCCATTTCGACCAGGAATGGGCGGACGCCAACTTCGGCGTCGATTCCATCACCGACATCCACAGCGGGATCGACGTCGTGATGGTCGCCGGTCCCGACGGCCGATGGATCGCCGGCTATGGCGGCGTTCCGGGCGGCCTCGACCAGAAATTCCTCGACGGGATTCCCGGGCTCGCCGCCTGGATAGAAAAGGCCGGCGCCGAACGCGTGCAGCCGCCCGTCGTCCTGACCGGGTTGCTGAGGACCCCGGCCGGCCCGGCCCTGGCCGCGATCGTCCCGGCGCCCCCCACCGCGGCCGGGCCGGCGGGAGCGGCCGGGGCGCCGCGCCCCGCGGTGATCGTGCTCAACCTCCTCGAAGCGCCCGACCTGCGCCTGATCGAGGTGCAAACCGGGACCACCGGGATTCGGATCGCCTCGGCGCCGCAGGGCGGATTCGGCGCGATCGCGATTGCGGGCATGGACGGCCGACCGGCGGGGTGGCTGCTCTGGACGCTGCCACGGCCGGGCAGCGACCTGGTGAAGGTGCTGATCGCGCCGGCGGTCGTC